>JAIBAJ010000036.1 GCA_019695265.1 Bacteroidia bacterium
CTAAACTGGTTGAATTTAAAGTTTTTCAAATTAGATGCTCTTAAATCGAACCATTTTGAAGGATATTAAACGTAAAATGGCGTCTAAAAGTGGTTATTAGACAAACTGTCGTTGCCCGAGGGTGCAAACCCGTAAGGTCGTCACCTTGTACCTACCCAGTAGCCAATAATTCCGGCAAAAGAAGAAACAACTACCCCCCAAAGCAAATCGATACCTACCACCAACCAAGGCCATTGCTTTATGGTTGCCTTGTTGGTAAGGTCATAGGTGGCATAACAAACAAAACCATAAAGGGCCGAATTAAAAAGTGCTGTGGTCCATTGGGAATCTTTGAGTCCGGGAATAACCCCAAAATACACTAAGCCACCGAGGTAAAGAATGTAAAAAAGTGCAGCAGCCCGCCAATCTACCTCGCCGGTAAAAATGAACCCTAGTTTTTCCCGATAAAAGTTTTTGGCGATGAGTCCGAGCCAAAGCATATCCAAGGCAAAGAATCCGGCTGCAGTGGCGAAATAAATGAGTAAAGTTTGTTTCATGGTGAGGTAAAAATCGAAAAAAAATTGCGACAGGAAGGTTGCTTAGGTTTCTTTAACGTTTCGACTGTTCATATTCAAATTGAAGAAACCTGCTGTTTTGATCATAGATATAGAAAGCAATGGCTTTTGTTACTTGCATTCATTTGTAGAACGCGTCGGGTAGGGATAGAAGTGGAAAGCCCACAGCCCCGAACACTTTCGGGGCGAGGACTTGAAACGGAAAGCCCGACCATGAGCCTTTGCAGGTAGGAGGGAAGGAGGTAAAGTTTTGGAAGGCGAATGGGACCCGCCAAAAAAACAAAAACCAAGAAATCCATACCTACACCTTACACTATGGTATGTACCTTTGCATTCTGATGGAAGAAGATAAAGACTATATGCTTCGTTGTTTGCAACTGGCTAAACTAGGGCTTGGACGAACAAAAACCAATCCACTGGTGGGCTCGGTCATTGTGCATGCCGGAAAAATTATAGGTGAAGGATATCACCACGCTTATGGACAGGCCCATGCGGAGGTAAATGCCATTGCTTCCGTTTCTGATTTAAGTCTTTTATCCGAATCAACATTATATGTGAATTTAGAGCCTTGTTCTCATCATGGTAAAACTCCACCTTGTGCTGATTTAATTGTACAACATGCGATTAAACGAGTTGTGATTGGTTGTGAAGATAGTTACAAAGAAGTGAATGGAATGGGAATTAAAAAGCTCAGGGATGCAGGAATATCGGTTGAAGTTGGGGTTTTGGAGAAAGAAAGTAAAGAGTTAAATAAGCGATTTTTTACGTATCATCAGAAAAAGCGCCCGTTTGTGGTGTTAAAATGGGCACAAAGTTCGGATGGTTTTATTGATCGGAATAGGGACGCAGGTGAGGCCCCAACCAGAATAAGTTCGGTAATGAGTTCGAGATTGGTTCATAAGTGGAGGAGTGAAGAACAAGCTATTTTAATAGGTAAAAATACCTTGGTGAAGGACAATCCAAGGTTAGATGCCAGGTTTGGTTTTGAGCCATCGCCTGCTGTTGTTGTGTTGGGTTACAAGGAAGGGAATTGGAATATTTGGGAAAATAAGTCAACCAAATATTTGTTTGGAACGAAAGGGCAGGAGGGAAAGTCCGGAAATTATTTTCCGAAGATGGAGCTTAGGTCTGTGTTACAAACCTTGCATAAAGAAGGAATAAGTTCGGTTTTGGTTGAAGGAGGGGCAAGCGTTTTAAATAGTTTTTTGGAAGCGGATTGCTGGGATGAAATACGAGTTGTTGAAAGTAGTACTAATCTTTTGCAAGGTGTTCAAGCTCCATTACTTACCTTTGCACCCGATTCGATGGAAATGCTTGGAACCGATCGAATTAAGTATTTTAAACACGTATGAATAGAATTCAAAAATACCTCAGTCTGATTAAGTTTAGCCATACGGTATTTGCTTTGCCTTTTGCCTTGATTGGATTTTTTCTGGCCATTTACAAATTTCACTATTCTTTTGACTGGTCCATTTTGGTAAAAGTGTTAATGTGTATGGTATTTGCGAGAAGTGCAGCTATGGCTTTTAATCGGTATATAGATCGCAAATTTGATGCTGCCAATCCAAGAACCGCCATTCGGGAAATTCCTGCAGGACTCATTACTGCCGATTCTGCCTTGTGGTTTGTGGTGATTAATGCCTTGTTATTTATAGGTACCACCTGGTTTATAAATCTGCTTTGTTTTAGTTTATCGCCTGTTGCCTTGTTGGTGATTTTAGGTTATAGTTTTACCAAGCGTTTTACTCCTCTTTGTCACCTGGTATTAGGTGTTGGGCTTTCGCTTTCCCCTATTGGTTCGTTCTTGGCGGTGAGTGGAAAGTTTGAATTGCTGCCCGTATTATTTAGTTTTGGGGTCATGTTTTGGGTTAGTGGATTTGACATAATATATGCATTGCAGGATGAGGATTTTGATCGGGGTCAAGGATTGTTTTCCATTCCGGTTTGGTTAGGTGGGAAAAATGCGTTGCGTTTATCGGAGTTTTTGCATTTGTTTTGTGCATTATCGTTGTTTTCGGCTGGTTTTGTAGGCGATTTTGGAATGATATATTGGTTAGGTTATTCCATTTTTATTTCCTTGTTGGTTTATCAGCACAGCATTGTGAAGCCCAACGATTTAAGCAGGGTAAATTTAGCTTTTGCCACCACCAATGGATGGGCAAGTGTAGTTTTTGGAATATTATCGGTTTCGGATTTATTTTTCAGATAATGAAGACTTTATTTAAAAGTATAATACGTTTTGGGTTTGGAATCCTAGGCTTGGTTTTATTTGGTTTACCCATGGAAGGCAAGGGGCAAATTAACTCCAAGTATTTTGTTCCATTTACCGATAAAGATCAAACCCCGTATTCATTATCTGATCCACAGCAATTTTTGAGTGATAGGGCAATACAGCGCAGACAGAATCAGAACATTGCATTGGATTGGTATGATTTACCGGTTGATCCAAACTATGTACAACAAGTTGCAGCTACGGGGGTTACCGTAATTGCCCGCAGTAAATGGTTGAATGGCGTTATTATTCAAACTTTAGATGCTAATGCTTTAGCAGCAGTTCAGGCCTTACCTTTTGTAGTGAATTATCAGCCTGTTGCCATGCAGGGTGGTGGAAATAGTCAGCCCAAATGGAAAGATTTGGACAACCAGGCTTCTTTTAAGGTTGAACAAGATTGGCTGGAAAGCGATTATGGCGCTTCGTATAATCAATTGAATATGGTTGGTGCTTTAGGTTTGCACAATGCAGGGTTTAAAGGACAAGGCAAGCTTATAGCCGTTTTGGATGCAGGTTTTCCGTTTGCTTTTTCCAATCCGGGCTTTGATAGTTTAAATGCACGAAACGGTATTACCATGGTGAAAGATATTGTGACACCGGGTGGAGATCCGACCGTTAGTTCGATTTCTGCGCACGGTGCCTATGTGCTTTCAATTATCGCCGGTCATTTGCCCGGACAGTTAATCGGTTCAGGTCCTGATGCAGATTTTGCCCTTATCAGAACGGAGGATGCCGGAACTGAAAACATTATAGAAGAATACAATTGGGTAATTGGTGCCGAGTTGGCAGATAGTTTGGGAGCAGATATCATAAACTCCTCGTTGGGGTATAATTTGTTTGATCAAAGTTTTATGAACCATAGTTTTTCCGACATGGACGGACAAACCAATATTTCGTCGAAAGGTGCAAACAAGGCGGCTTCGAAAGGAATTTTGGTGGTGGTTAGTCAAGGCAATGAAGGCAATTCCGCTTGGGGTAGAGTAGTTTCTCCTGCCGATGCGGATAGTGCATTGGCAGTGGGTGGTGTAGATTCTTTGGGAAATCATGCCTCGTTAAGTGGACGTGGTCCTGCGGCTGATGGAGCAATAAAGCCCAATGTTTCGGCAAAAGGGTTTAAAACCAGTTACATTACAACCCAAGGCGAAGTGTTGCAAGGAAATGGAACTTCCTTCGCTTCTCCAATTATTTCAGGCCTTGCAGCATGTTTATGGCAAGCCTTACCCACTTTAACTGCTTGGGAAATGAAGAATCTTATTGAACAATGTTCCAGCCAGTATAATGAACCGGATTCCTTATTAGGATATGGAATACCCAATTTTTCTTATGCATTGATATTAATGGATAGCCCCAAGCCTCAAAGTGCACTGTCGGATGAATTGTTATTTGCATTCCCTAATCCATTTGATGGAGAATTGGATTTAAGATTTTATTCAACCCAAAACCAGTTGATTTTGATTGAAGTTTGTGATTTGCTTGGAAAAAGTATTTATAAATCGGCTAAGCATGTTTTTCACAATGCCATCAATACCATTCATTTGGATTTGCCGGTTGATTTAGAGCAAGGACTGTATCAGGTTAGTATTAAAACCGAGAAAGGAAACTATACTGCTAAGGTGTTGAAGTTTAAAAAGTAGGTCATGTTAGTTGCGGAGCTAATTACCATTGGGGATGAATTGTTAATTGGGCAGGTGGTTGATACCAATTCTGCTTGGATGGGAGAACAATTAAATTTAATTGGAATAAAGGTTAAGCAAATTACCAGTATTTCGGACGACAAGCAGGCGATTTTGACCGCCTTGAAAGAAGCCCAGCAACGAGCCGATATAGTTTTGGTAACAGGTGGATTAGGACCAACCAAGGATGATATAACCAAAACAACTTTGTGTGAATATTTTCAGTGCGGTTATCGATTTGATGAGAATGTTCACCTGCATTTAATTCAGATTTTTCAACGTTTTGGTAGAACCCTTAGTGAATTAAATAAACTACAGGCTCAATTGCCTGAGCTTTGTACCACCCTCTTTAATGCCAATGGAACTGCCCCCGGAATGTGGTTTGAAAACCAGGGAAAAGTTTTAGTATCAATGCCAGGCGTGCCCTACGAGATGAAGGGAATTATGAAAGATGAGGTACTTCCCAGATTACAATCCTTTTTTAAAACCCAGGCCATTTTTCATAAAACCATTTTAACCATGGGAATTGGTGAAAGCTATCTTTCTGAATTAATTTCAGATTGGGAAGATGCTTTACCATCCCATATAAAACTGGCCTATTTGCCTTCGCCCGGTTATGTGAGGTTGAGATTGACCGGAACTGGTAACAACCAAGCAGTATTAGAGTCCGAGGTGTTGGAACAAGTAAACAAACTAAAGCCTCTTATTTCAACTTATATTTTTGGTTATGATTCCGACACCTTACCCAAACTGATACATGAGGAACTAACCCAATCTAAACGAACCATTTCAACGGCTGAAAGTTGCACCGGAGGAACAATAGCGGCTCATCTTAGCTCCTTGCCCGGATCTTCGACATTTTTTATAGGTTCTGTTGTTGCTTACAGTAATCAAGTAAAAGAACAAGAATTAGGGGTAAGTTCTTCAACACTGGAAATCCACGGAGCGGTGAGCGAAGAAACCGTAAATCAAATGATTTCCGGAGCTTTAAAAAAGTTTGGAACCTATTACAGTATTGCCATTTCCGGCATTGCAGGTCCGGACGGTGGAAGCGATGAAAAGCCGGTTGGAACGGTGTGGATTGGAGTAGGGGATGTAACCGGAAACAGGGTGATTAAAAAATACCAATTAGGGCATAATCGAGAACGCAATATTCAAATTGCAAGTCTTTATGCAATAAATCAATGTTTGGGATTAATCCGCAGCAATGCTGATTATAAGGAAAATAAAGCTAATTCATGAAAAAGATTTTGTTGTTAGGAGCCGGCAGAAGCTCGGTATATTTAATTGATTATTTACTAGAAAATTCAAAAGGCAAGTGGGAACTTAGCATTGGAGATGTTTCTCTGGAGGCCGCACAAGCTAAGTTAGGGAATCGACCATACGGAAAAGCAATGGCATTAGATGTAACCGACGCACCGGCATTGTCTCAGGCAATTGCAGGTTCTGATTTGGTTATTTCCTTGTTACCTCCCGCTTTGCATATTCTGGCTGCTCATGTTTGTTTGGCACATCACAAGCACTTAGTAACTGCCTCTTATGTTTCGCCGGAAATTAAAGCCTTGGATCAAGAAGCCAAATCCAAAGGACTTTTGTTTTTAAATGAATGCGGTTTAGATCCCGGCATCGATCACATGAGTGCGATGAAGGTGATGGATGAAATACGCAAGCATGGTGGAGAATTGACCGAATTTAAATCGTATTGTGGCGGTTTAGTGGCAAAAGAAGATATCGACAATCCGTTTGGATATAAGTTTTCTTGGAACCCCCGCAATGTGATATTGGCCGGACAAGCAACGGCCAGCTTTTTATGGAAGGGTAAGACCAAATTTATTCCATACCACCGCATTTTTACCGATATTGAGACAATTGGCATTTTTGGAGGCGAACAATTTGATGCTTATGCCAACAGGGATAGTTTAAGTTATATACAAACCTACGGAATTCCGGAGGTGAAAACCATGATTAGAGGCACTTTGCGTTATCCGGGATTTTGCAAGTTGTGGAATTTTATTGTTCAGGCAGGTTTAACAGATGCCAAATTTTATCCCGATCCCAAGGTTAGAACTTACCTTGAATTAATGGATAGTTTAAGACCCAATCATGGTCGTTTTCTGGAACAATTAACCGTGGAAGAGGAGTTGGAACTTCAAAACCTGGTGGAAAGTACAGGCTTGTTTGAAGCTAAGGCTTTGGAACCGGTTGGTGGAAGTGTGGCCGATATGCTGCAATCGTTGCTGGAAAAAAGTTGGGCTATGCAGGACAAAGACAAGGATAGGGTAGTAATGCAACATTTGTTTGGTTATGAATTGGATGGACAACACCATGTTCTTACTTCCACCTTGGATATAAACGGACAAGATTCCTTGCATACTGCGATGGCAAAAACCGTGGGTTTACCTTTGGCCATGGCTTCCAAATTGGTTTTAGAAGATCGAATTCAGGAACGCGGTGTTTGTATTCCTTTGACTAAGGATTTTTACTTGCCCATTTTGTCGGAGTTGGAAGAGCATGGCATTAGGTTTTACGAAAGTGGGGTGGTGGGGTAAAAATACCATGTCGGGAATTTAGGCCAAAATTTATGCTAGTCTTAGTTTTAGATTGATTGGGCGGTTCCCATTCGCCAAAAATAGTTGTGCATTTCAATGGGTATCGTAAGGCTCATGGTCGGGCTATCGGCTGTAGTCCTCGTCGCCCCAGGCTAGCGCCATGGGTCTCCTGTGGGCTACTTGCCTCTATCCCTAACCGGACTAAGCCCCGGGCATTCTAGCTTTTACCGGGCCTTCACAGGTAAAGAAGTTTTTTTGTGTCTATTATTGAATAAAAAAATAAAGGTCCGATTTCTCTTTTTAAATAAGGTTTAGTGGAGAATGGCTATTAGTTGGGTTTACCCCTCCCGACGCATTTCGGGAAGAAGTTGGTATCAATTTAGACAAATAAATTGATTTACAAATTCTTACTCGTTTATGCATTTCTAATGCGTAAACTGGGTTAAAAGTGCAAAATTTCGGGTTTAGGTCGGGTAGGGATAGAAGCGGAAAGCCCACAACCCGAACACTTTCGGGTGAGGACTTGCAGCGGATAGCCCGGACCTGAGCCCCCCAAAAAAATGGGGTCATTGTAGTGCTTTCATGGCGAAGGTACCCGCATAAAAACAAAATAAAATCAATTCATTTTCGGGAAATATGAAAAAGTAGAGGGTGATTTCATTGGGAATTGGAACCGGTTTGAATTATTCAGCAGACCCAATTTAGCCTGTTTGTATGTTTCACAATTGAAGTATCTTTGCCTAATCACCTAATTTGAAGCCTCAATTGATATGTGTGGAATTACGGGAATTTATGCTTTGCAGCCGGCAGGAAATGCTTATTTTGAAAATGCATCCAAAGCATTAAAAACAATGGAATTGCGAGGTCCGGATGGGAATGGTTTAGCGAAATTTGACAAAGCAATTTTAGGACATGCCAGGCTTTCCATCATAGATACTTCCACTTCTGCTTCACAACCTTTTACCGATGAAAGTGGACGATATACTTTGGTTTTTAATGGTGAGATTTTTAATTATCAAGATCTGAAAAATGATTTAGCAGGTACTTATACTTTTAAATCAACTAGTGATACGGAAGTTCTTCTTTATCAATTTATTGAAAATGGAAAGGATTGCCTAAGTAAGTTGAATGGTTTTTTTGCATTTGCGGTTTATGATGCTCAGGAAGATACTTTATTCATGGCTAGGGATCGGTATGGGATTAAGCCATTTTTATACTTTTTGGATGAAGGTTGTTTGATATTTAGTTCGGAGATGAAGGCCTTAATGGCATGGGGGATTCCTAAGGTTTTAGACGATACATCGTTGCAGGCTTATTTTCAATTCAATTACATTCCCGGGCCGCATTCGGTATTTAGGCAAGTGAAAAAGTTAGAGCCGGGATCCTTTTTGGAAATCAAGAACAATGAATTGAGTACTGGGCGGTATTATGAGTTGAAGCAAGGAAGTTCAGGACAGACTCCAAGTTATGAGCGGGCACAACAGCAATTGGTTGAATTATTAGAAGATGCGGTACAGCGAAGGTTAATTTCGGATGTTCCATTGGGATCATTTTTAAGCGGAGGGATAGATAGTTCGGTGGTGGTGGCCTTGGCATCGCGTCATACTTCCCGATTAAATACCTTTTCCATTGGTTTCAAAGACGAACCTTTATTTGATGAAACCGAGTATGCCAATTTAGTTGCCAGGAAATTTGGGACCAACCATACTGTTTTTTCATTAACAAACGATGATTTGTATGCCAATTTGCATGCAGTTTTAGATTATATCGACGAACCTTTTGCGGACTCTTCAGCCTTAAACGTTCACATTTTAAGTATGCATACCCGAAAACATGTAACGGTTGCATTAAGTGGCGATGGTGCCGATGAAATGTTAGGAGGTTATAATAAACACGAAGCATTAAGAAGGGCTGCAGAAAAGAATGTCTTTAATTCCTTGTTATCCATGTCGGCTCCATTCTGGTCTGCCTTGCCAAGTTCCAGGAATGGAAAATGGAGCAATCGAATCAGGCAATTGGAAAAATATAGTAAGGCATTGGATTTGGATTGGAGTGAACGGTATTGGCAATGGGCATCCTTTATGCCGGAGCAGGATGCCAGGGATTTACTTGTTAGAACGAATGAGGTTGAATTTGAAGTTAGGAAAATGAAGCTGCTGAGACATTTGAAAGCAGAACCGGGAATGAATGCAGTTTTTAAAACAGACATGGAATTGGTATTGCAAAACGATATGTTGGTGAAAGTAGATTTAATGAGTATGGCCAATAGTTTGGAAGTTCGGGTTCCGTTTTTGGATTATAGGGTCGTAGATTTCATTTTTTCACTACCAGATACCTATAAAATTGATGCCAGTGGAAGAAAACGTATTTTGCGGGATGCATTTAGATCAGTTCTTCCTCAGGAACTATACACCAGAAATAAGCAGGGTTTTGAAGTTCCTCTATTGAAATGGTTCAGAACTGAATTGAAGAGTAAAATAACGGATGATTATTTAGCTCCTAAGTTTATTAAGGAGCAAGGTGTTTTTCATAATGATAAGGTTCAAGCTATTGTTCAACGAATGTTGTCGAACAATCCGGGAGATAGCGCCACCCATGTTTGGAACTTATTGGTTTTTCAAAATTGGTGGAGAAAGTATTACAAGCAATAATTAATCCTGCCAGTGAAAAAGGAAGTCCACAATAAAACATGATTGCACACATAGGAATTAATTGATTTTACTCAGGAATCAGGTGAAAGGAAAAGGTTTATTTTTGCACAGTGAAAGAACAAGGAATTCATAGCATTCATAGGGTATTAGTGTTGTGGATGTTGGTTTTATATAGTGTCGGTTTGTTTCGATCGTATGCTCCGTTTGTGGATTATGCCTTAAATTACAACTACATTACCAAGGTATTATGCGTCAATAAAGAGAAGGCGGGCAGTTGTTGCAAGGGAAGTTGTCATTTAAAAAATCAGTTGAAGAAGGCAGGAGATGAAGGTTCTAAGCCTTCGGGATATCAGCTAAATAACTTATTAGAAGAATATGATTTAGGGTTTGAATTGGAATGGGAGTTGCCGGTTTATTCGGAGTTTTCTTCCCGAACCTTGTGGCTTTATTTACCTTTTATTCCTGCCGCATTGTCGGAAAGGGATTCGCCACCACCTCAGCCATTAGTTTGAAACAGACCATCCGATTGAAAGCAATTGGATATTAGTTCAACTAATTAATAACTGATGATTTTAAGAAATTTTACTTTCGTAATCCTTCTCCTGCATTTAGGAATCCCAATGGCATGGTCACAAAGTTGTGATTCGGCTAGGGTTTGCACCTGTGATGGGGAAGACAGAAGTCCGGCAGGATTAATGTTCGGACACCACCATGCCAGCAATTCCTGGATGGTTTCATATCGATTTATGTTTATGGACATGAATCAATTGGCCCAAGGCAGACAAGGGATTACTTCCGAAACCGCTTTTAATACCTATTTAATGGCACCTACCACTATGCAGATGCAAATGCATATGCTTATGGTAATGTATGGAATTAGTCCTTCCTTTACGGTGATGGGTATGGCCAATTTTGTTGGACAAACCATGGATATGGAAATGTATGCCATGGCCATGCATCACCACGAAGACATGGTTGGTACCGGTGACATGTTGACTATGAATTCAGCTTCACTGGGATTTTCGGATACCAGGTTCATGTTGTTGTATCATGCTTACGATGATATGAGAAGTAGGATAGTTCCCAGTTTAGGAATTAGCATTCCAACCGGTAGTATTGGTAAACGAGATGAGGCGATGGCTGTTTACTTTAATTCCCGAATGCCCTATATGATGCAATTGGGGACGGGCACAGTGGATATTCAGCCTGGGCTAACCTATTTATTTGATACTGAAAATTGGAGTGCCGGAGCTCAGGCTTATTACACCATTCGTCCTTATAAAAACAAATGGGGATATCGATGGGGAAATGAATTGGAGGTTAATGTTTGGGGAGGCAGACAAATTTGGAATTGGTTAAGTTTAAATATCCGAAGTCAAACTTTGGCTAGCGGAACCATCAAAGGAATGGATTCCGGTTTGTATGCTTATCAGGAACCCGGAACCAACCCTATTAATTATGGGGGATTCAGGTCGAATTTATTTGGAGGTGTTAATTTTCATTTACCTCAAAAATTATTGCCAAAGCAAAAGTTTGGGGTAGAATTTGGTGGTCCTGTTTATCAAAACAACAACGGCATTCAACTCCGGAATAAGTGGGGAATAAATGCAAGTTGGACTATAACTTTTTAAAGAAAAAAAATGAAAACAAGCAATTTTATTTTAGGAGTAATTTCCGCGTTTATCCTTATTGGCTGTGGCAAAGAAGAGCCCATAGATACCTCAGCGTACGGAAAAATTGAATTTCATATGCATTCAACCTTGGGAGTTCGTGAGATTCCGGCTTATGGATTAAAGGATACCATGCCTGATGGGCGGGGGGTATTGGTTCAAAAGGCAAGGATGTATATTTCACATATTGAATTGCAAAAAAAGGATGGTACCTTGGTGCCTTTAGATGGAAAGATTATTTTAACTGAACGAGGAATTGAGGCGTATGAACTTGGCGATGCGCCTGCCGGAAATTACAATGGAGTAAGATTTTATATTGGATTGGATGCTTCACAAAACACCCGGGAATCTGTTGCCGGCGACCAGGTTTTAGGAGATGAAGGAATGTGGTTTAGTACTAATCCTCAGGTGGATGGACGGAAATACATCCATTTTGTTGGAAAAGTAGATACCAGTTTGGCAGGAAATCCGGATTCAACACAATGGAAACCTTTTGATTTTCAACTTGGTACTTCTAACCATTACCAACAAGTTGTGTTACCTGTTAAGAATTATTCCATTATTCCGGGTCAAACCCATTTCGTTCATTTGGAGATTGACTTTGGGAAATTGTTATCCGGGTTAGATTGGAAAACAAGTGATTTACAAGTAGTTGGTGTTGGTGGGAATAGTACCAGTTTGTCTCAGGATTTAAAACTACAAGCTGCTACCATGATAGGATATGAAGACTAAACTATTCATACTGTTTTGGGTTTTGTTATCTTCCTGTACCACCAAGGATAATTGTGAGAATAATCCTTCAGGTTTATCTTATGAACAGCATATTCGTCCTATGGTGGAACAAAACTGTTTGGGTTCGGGCTGTCACCAGGGAGGGGTTCCGGCAGGTGGATTAAATTTGTCAGATACAAGCAGTTATAGCCAGCTATTAAGTCAGGGTTCTGGATATGTAAAACCGGGAAATTCAGGAGGAAGTTTGTTGTATATTCAATTAATTTCCAAAGGCAATCCAATGCCACCCAGTGGGAATTTAGGAAGTTGCGAATTGGAATTAGTTAAAACCTGGATAGATCAGGGCGGGGTTAAGTAAACAAATTGAGCAGATGTAAAGGAAATAAGCAGATAAAGGTTGATAAGTTCATATAAAATAAGCCAATTTTCTTTGTTCAGGTGAGTATAGATGTCTACTTTCGCAGACCAAAATAAATTCTGTAATTACAATATAAAATCAACATGAAAATCACAGTAGTAGGTGCAGGTAATGTGGGTGCAACCTGTGCAAACGTTATCGCACACAAAGAGTTGGCCAACGAAGTAATTTTGTTGGACATTAAAGAAGGTATTGCTGAAGGTAAATCTTTGGATATTTGGCAATCGGCCGGAATTGAGAACTATGACACTCGTACCATTGGAGTTACCAATGATTATGCGCGTACAGCAGGTTCAGAAGTGGTGGTAATTACATCCGGTTTGCCACGTAAACCCGGAATGAGCCGTGATGATTTAATTTCAATTAATGCCGGCATTGTAAAATCAGTTACAGAGAACGTAATAAAATATTCACCGGATGCTAAAATTATTGTGGTTAGCAATCCTTTGGATGTAATGACCTATTGTGCTTATTTGACAGCCAAGGTAGATAGCAGCAAAGTAATTGGTATGGCCGGAATTTTGGATACAGCCCGTTACCGTGCATTTTTAGCTGATGCTTTGAATACTTCTCCTAAAGAAATCCAGGCAGTATTAATGGGTGGACATGGTGATACCATGGTTCCGTTACCACGTTATACAACTGTTGCAGGTATTCCTGTTACAGAATTATTGGATAAAGCTACTTTGGATGCAATTATTCAACGTACCAAAACAGGTGGTGGAGAGTTGGTAAATTTGATGGGAACCTCTGCATGGTATGCTCCTGGTGCTGCAGCAGCTCAAATGGTTGAAAGTATTGTTCGCAACCAGAATCGTATTTTCCCATGTTGTGTTTGGTTGCAAGGAGAATACGGATTAAAAGACATTTACCTTGGTGTACCGGTTAAGTTAGGTAAAAACGGCGTTGAGCAAATTATTGAATTGAAATTAAACGAAGAAGAAAAACAATTGCTAAACGAATCAGCGAAAGCCGTTAAAGAGGTGTGCGATGTGTTGGATAGAATGAATGTGGTAACCGCCTAATTGAATAAAATTTTCAGAGGCTTAGACGTCAAAATCTTTCGAAGAATTTGCGTCTAAGCCTTTTTAATGCAGAAAAGAATGGAGAATAGTATCGAACCCGAAAAAACAAACAAAGGGTTTACCTTTTTTGATCCGGATTCTAAAGAAAAGGCAAGCGAACGATTGAGTTGTACTATGATGGGATGTGTTTTAGTTCCGGTTTTGGGTTTAGGATTGTTGGCTTTGTTCATGATTATTAATGTTTTGATAGGGTTGGTTAGAATGGCAACCTATTAATTTCAGAAACTGGAATACCGTATTCTTGGTTATTCAATTGAAGTAGTTTTTTCATAATAATTCCTAAACAGCTCGTTGATTATCAGGTGCTGCTGGAATAGAAATGGCAAATACACTACTTTAGGCCCATGTTTTCTTTGCAGGGCTTAACTCAAAAATTTATTAATTTTCATAAACTTGGTTGTGTTTGTCCAATGGGCGATTCCAACTTGGATTTGGCCATTTTTCAGTCTGTTTATGATTTACCGTTTGATCATTGGAATTCAGTAATTGGTGAAGAGAAATTACTATTAACTATACCGTATTTAGCAGCAGTTGAGGCTATGCCAACGCAAAACATGGCATTCCATTATTGTATTGTATACCATCAAACCTTGCCGGTTGGTGTATTTTATTTTCAGGAATTTGATTTCAGTTTGGCAGACATGAATGCCAATGTGGAAACTTCTCAATTAAATAACACCCTTAACCTTTTTGATAAGCTCAAGAATACGGTTTCTGCCGGATTTAAAAATATTCAATTACGCCTTTTAGTTGCCGGTAATTGTTATATCAGCGGTGATTATGGATTTTGTTTCGTGAATGGTTTTCCGAATGATAATTTTAGTTTAGTTCTAGATACTGCCATTCAAAAAATTATGCAATCCAAGAAAGACGGAAAGAAAATCCAAGGCATTTTGGTGAAGGATTTTTCAGAAAATCAAGAAGTATTGGTAGCAGGACTAAAAGAGAAGAATTATTTTCCTTTTCATGTTGATCCGAATATGGTATTGCAAATTCCGGAGGGCATTAAGACCATGGAAGAATTTGTGGCTCTTTTTTCATCTAAATATAGGGTTAGGGTTCGGTCATGTGAAAAGAAATTTAAAGGAGTTGAAAGCAGGTATTTTGGACTTGAAGACTTGGTAAAACATTACGATCAAATTAAGCGATTGTACCTGAATGTGGAGGAAAAGGCAGGCTTTAATTTGTTGAAGGTACCGGAAAACTATTTTATTGAATTAAAGAAAAATCTGGAAGATGCCTTTCTGTTTAGGGCCTATTTTATTGAAAATAAATTAGTAGGTTTTAGTTCTTCCTTTGTTTGGAGTAAAAAAGTGGAAGCACATTTTGTTGGGTTAGATTATGAATATAACCAGACCTATGGGCTTTATCAAAACATGTTATATGACTTTTTGAAACAGGCATTGGACGCTGGTTCAAATTGGTTGTATTTAGGAAGAACAGCCTTGGAAATAAAAAGCACTTTAGGCGCTGTTCCGGATCAAATGACCTTATTGGCTAAAAGTCCAAATGCATTATTTAATCGATTGGTACCGCCTATTTTTTCCAATTTAAAGCAGACTGAATGGATTCAAAGAAGACCCTTTAAGGATGGTGAAGAAGCCTAGATTTTCAATAAAAATCCATTGAAAAAATAAGATTTTCCAATTTGCAATCCGTTTAATTTAAAACCCTTGTCATTTCGTATTTAAAATCCTCAAAACGATAGCTACATCAGCTTTCAGGATAAAATGCTTTCCTTATTTACCTAAGGCTTTTTTGGCTTCATCAACAGTTATTCGCTTATTACCATTTAACCCTACTACGAAGGCATCTGCAAATCCTGCCTTTCTTACCATGCCTTGAAATTTTAAGGCTTCGGCAAAGTTGTCGAACATACCGGTTGTGTATTTGTACATTCCTTTATCGCTGTATTCAAAAATCTGATCCAATCCTTTAAATTTCGGGCTATTCAAAGACATTTGTTGACCGGAAGAGTAAAATTGCACCCGATAGCAAACTCCTTCGGCCGGAATGGGGTTTACTGGTTTAACTTCATTTACAGGAGTAACCGGATCTTTGATACCTTTTTTTAATTTCAATTCAGCAATTTCCATTTCTGTTTTCAACTTTTCTTTTTGCAATTCCTGTTTGTACTCTTCCAATTCAGTTTTGGACATTTTCTTAGCTTGTAAGGAATCTGACTTCAGGTTTCTAAGTTTAAAACTATCCGGAACTTCGGTTGTTTCAGGGTTAATTTCCTTTTTTTCTGAAGGCTCCGCTTCGGCTGTTTTATAGGTTTCAAGCTTACCCATTTCTTCTTGTCCTAGGAATGGATCGTCGTCTTTAGGTATGGTTTCGCCTTCGGACTGTGCTTTATACTCTCTAAATGCTTTGAAAATACTAACGGCAGTTTTATTTATACCATTACCGGATTTAAAATAGGCTTGTTCATCTTTGTTGGTTAAGAATCCGGATTCAATTAAAACAGCAGGCATGTTGGTTCTCCATAAAACAAGGAAACCGGCTTGTTTAACTCCGCGATCGAAGCGACCTGTTTTCTTGAACTTTTCCTGAATTTTGGATGCAAAGGCAAGACTTTGATCCAAATTTGCATTTTGATACAGACTGAAAATGATGGTTGCTTCTTCTGAATTGGGGTCAAAGCCATCGTATTTTTTCAAATAGTCTTGTTCTTGTAAAATGGAGGAGTTTTCACGTTTCGCTACTTCCAGGTTATCGGCCGATTTATGCAAACCCATGGCATAGGTTTCGGCTCCATAAGCAGTTTTACCTCCGGAGTTAAAGTGGATACAAATAAATAAATCTGCATTGTTTTTATTGGCAATTTCTGCCCGCTTGTGCAATTCGATAAAGGTGTCTGTTTTGCGGGTATAAACAACATCTACTTCGCCAAAATTGTCTTCGATCAATTTGCCCAATTTAAGGGCAACCTTTAATGCCATATCCTTTTCTCTTGTGCTGGAGCCCAGACATCCGGTGTCATGTCCTCCGTGGCCGGCATCAATTACAACGGTTTTAATGGCAAATTTTGCCTTTTTCTCAACGAGTTTAAATGAGGAATTTAATCCAAAGATGACAATCGAAAATAGAAAAAGAGCTAGTTTTCTCACTTTTTGAAGTATTGGTAGTTGGTTAACGTGATAGGTTGAATATTCTGTCAGCAAAGATGGAAGTTTTTTGCCTGAATACAAATGACTTGCCAAGAAAATCGAATAAATTTTGTGAATAAAGAGTTAAGGAGAATAGCCCACATGAGTTGCCATGTTAATTGGCTCAACTACTTTTAGGTAAGCAACTTTTCTTAATTCCAGAGGTCTAAAGGAGGATGTGCCGGAAAAGGTATGGGTGGAATTTCCGGTAATAACAAATTAGTTGCAATTCATATGGACGAAATAGATACAAAAACCAAGCAGAAATTAACCGATATTCGCAGCCGCATTTAGCCTTGTATCAGCATTTGTTCCATATCCGACCATTGAAGGGCCTGAAATGCCTGTTGTTGCTAAGTTTTTTCTGGCTGGTTGGGGTAGGGGTTATGGCTCAAAATCTACCCGTTTCAAACACTAAATTTGGACGAAAGTTGGCGGTGGATTTGTCGGATTCAACCAAGGTGGATTCCATTCAAGCAGTACATAACCAATTAATTGCTGTCCCTGAAAAAGCCGAAAAGGATACCTTGTTGGTAAGTTCTGATACCATTCCGGCTAAAAAAGATTCGTTAAAACCAAAGGAAGAAAAGTTGAAATCAAAGGTGGAATATTCAGCGAGGGATAGCATTCGGTTTGAGGTGGATACCAAATTGATTTATTTGTACGGAGATGCCCAAATTACCTATGAAGATGTTAAGGTAAACGCCGGTTATATCGAAATAAATTGGAATACCAATGAAATTACAGCTAAGCCTTTGTTGGATAGCTTGGGCCATGAAACAGAATTACCTGTAATGGTAGATGCAGGCCAAACCTATAACAGCCATGAAATGGTTTATAATTTCCAAACAAAAAAGGGTAGAACCAAAAAGGTAATTACAACCCAAGGTGAAGGTAAGTTGCATGGAGAAATTGTCAAGAAAATTGACGATAAAAGCATCTTTGTGAAAAATGGTAAATACAGTACCTGTTTAGATGATGACCCACACTTTTATATTCAGGCCAATAAACTGAAAGTTATTCAGAATGATAAAATTGTGACAGGACCGGCCTTTATCGCCTTTGAAAAAGTGCCTTCGCCTCTGGTTGTACCTTTTGGCTTTTTTCCAAATACCCAAAAACAAAAATCCGGATTGATTCTTCCTCAACCGGGTTCCTCACCAGGACAAGGATTTTTTCTTAGAAACATTGGATACTTTATAGGGATTAGTGATAAAGTTACCATGCAAATTACAGGTGATATTTACACCCAGGGTAGCTTTGGAGTTAGAGTTGGAACTGCTTATAAAAAGCGTTACAAATACTCCGGAAACTTAGATTTAAGTCACAACAGTTTTATTCAATCCAGTAAGGAACTGCCCGATTATCGGGTAACCCGAAACTATTTTGTTAAATGGAAACATGTTCAGGATCCCAAAGCCCGACCCAATTCAGTGTTTTCAGGGGAAATTAATGCCGGTACCAATACGGCCTATACCCGAAATGTTTCTGCAGTTAGCAATGTCAATAATTTTCTAACAAATACCTTCAAATCCAATATTTCCTATTCTAAAACATTTGCAGGAACTCCATTAAACCTGGTTTTAAATGCCACGCATGATCAAAATACCCAAACCAAGGTTATCAATGTTACTCTGCCTCAGTTGCAATTAAACATGCAGCGGGTTTTTCCTTTCGCCAGAAAGGTGCAGGTTGGTGCACAGAAATGGTATGAAAAAATTGGTTTAACCTACAATTTAAATGGCCGAAATACATACTCTGCCGTGGATTCAACCTTCTTTTCCAAAAAGTCCCTGGATACGAATATGAACTATGGCTTTCAGCATCAGGGAAGTTTAAGTACAAATTTCAAGGTTTTGAAATATTTTACCTTAACCCCTTCCATTAATGCCAGTTCGAGGTTCGATTTTAAAACAATTACCAAACGTTTTGAGGTTCTTACTGATACTGCCGGTGTAGATTATGAAAAGCTTATTACCGAACAGAAATATGGTTTTTTCCCAAACGCCGATTTGGGAGGATCTGTTTCTCTTACTACAGTGGTGTATGGTATGTTCCGGTTTAAAGGTAAGGTGGAAGCCATAAGGCATACCATGACACCCAGTATTACCTTTAATTATCGTCCGGATTTAACAGAAAATGAGTATTTAGTTGGACCTGTATCCGGAAAAACCATCCAATACAATAAACATGAACGTGGTGTTTATGGTCCTGCCCCTTCCGGAAAACAGGGAGCTCTGAATTTTTCTTTGATGAACAATTTGGAAATGAAAATGAAACCGGGCAAGAAGGATACAACCACAGCTTCCAAAAAAGTGAAATTACTGGATCAGCTTGGATTTACCGGTAGCTATAACTTTTTGGCTGATTCAAACCGACTCTCAGATATTGCCATGAGAGCCGTTACTACCTTGTTCAATGGTAGAGTAGGGGTAAATTATAGCATGAATTGGTCGCCCTACGCTACCAATGAAAAGGGACAATTAACCAGGCGATACATGATTGAACAACAGAAAAAGTTGTTGCGATTTACCCGGGCTTCTTTGGCATTGAATTTTAATTTTAACAAAGCTGCCGGACAAGCTCCTAAGGTTTCCAATTATGGCTCACAAGATCAGTTGGATTATATTAATTCACATTTAGATGAGTTTTTGGATTTTAATATTCCATGGAATATCAGCGTTCAGTATAATTTAAACTATTCCAGAAATTTTAATTTGTATGCCACTGAAGCAGCCAAAAAAAGTCTGGTTACTCAGGCCATGACTTTGAGTGGAGATTTTAATTTAACTCCGAAATGGAAGATTCAGTTTACTAGTGGTTATGATTTTGTAAATAAGAAGATGACTACCTCAACTATTAATATTTACAGAGATCTACACTGTTGGGAGATAAAGTTTAACTGGGTGCCATTTGGACAGCAACAAAGCTTTATGTTAACGGTTCAACCCAAGGCCGGTTTGTTGCAGGATTTAAAGCTAACAAGACAAAGAAGTTGGTTTGATAGAAATTAAGAAAGAAGTTCCGGTAAAGATTTGGTGATTTTCCGATTTTTTCGGCCAAATAGAGTTACCTTCAAATGTCAACCGGAAGGAAACGATAATTTTTTTTAATTCCTGTTATGCGGGCCCCCTCCGCCCAAAAAGTATTTTGCCAAACCCCGATCAATCTGCATGGGCGTTCGGGTCACGCTATCGGCTGTAGTCCTCGTCCCACTAGGCTAACGCCGTCGTGGTACTGTGGGCTACTTACCTCTATCGTTGCCCGGGGTGCAACCTAGTACCTTATTGCCAACCCCAAGGTGTAAAGGTATCTATCACTTTTCTGCAAGTGGGAACTTTTAAATCTCCAACTAACTGATTACAAGGTTGTAAACCGGCAGCTAAATAGATTTTGCACAAAATTCAGCTATACCTAAAACTGCAAGGAATACAGGAAGTTTAGGTTAAAAACCAGGTACTATCCTTTCCAAATACCTTTTTAAATCCTTAAATATTTTTAAACCATTAAATTGATTTTCGGCAGACTCTACCTTTCCAGAATTGCAAATTGCACCTAACTTATAGATTAAACATTGCGATTAGTTTTTACAAGGATTTTGATTTTTTTTAAAAGCCATAAACTAATAAGCACTAGGTGTATGAATAGCCAGGCATAAAAACCAAAGTCCGTGAGTTTTTCAAATGTGCTCATGCCCGCCCAGGAGCCATAGTTCCCTTTTTCTTCGGTATAAAAATCATCGTATTGCATTTGGGCAATGGAGAGGAAGAGAAACAATGCCAGGTCAAGTAAAACGGCTATTACCACCCCAAAATAGAAAAGTTGCTTGCTCCGATTCATATTCAAGGAAGAAAGATAAGATTTTCAAGTTTAATGCAAATCCTTGAGATCGTCCCAAAGTTCGTCTAATCCAATTTCAGTTTCAAGTCTTTTGACAACCAATTGAACCAATTTGGTATAAGGGATTTCTTTCACTCGTATATGGTCTTCAATTTTAATGTGTTGAACGTTTTTACCTCTAGTAATTATCCAGACTTGTTTTTGACTATCTTTGATGGTATAAGCAATGGTTCTGAATTCGATTTTTTCCTTTTTCAGTTGAGCAATGTAATTTTCGATTTGGGTCTCTTTCTTCTTTTGAAAGTTTTGTTCCAGGGTTGCATCGTAAATCACAGAAAGGGAGTGGAAGCGAAAAAATCCATCTGCTTTTCCCCGGTTATCATCTTGGGGAAATTTATGGATGTCGTGAATTCCAACGAGGCGAAGAAGTTGGAAGCAGCGAAGTTCAAAGGTAAACGGGTCGCATGTTTCCATTTCCTCAATGAATGAAGGAAGGAGTGGATTGGTAGTTTTGGGAGGATTAGTCGATTGAATTTCAGGTTTTGGGTTGGCCAGATGCCAGCCGGTTGGGGTGTTCAGAAATTCATTCGGACATTGGGTTTCTTTTAATTCAAGAATATCAAATCGAATAGCCGGTTGGTCATTGAACAGATCTTTCCGGAAGTTACCGGTTTTGCCAATCCATGATTTTTCAAACTTGCTTCCATCGTTGCTTCGCTTAATGAAAAGGGTAGAGGCTTCTTTTGGGAAAGCTTGAAGTTCTTTAGGAATTATGGATTCGGTAAAAAGGGATGAATTTTTATATTTGGCAGGTAGCTTGTCCCAATGTCCGTTCCAATTGGAAACCATGATGTATTCGATCGTGTTCATAGGAGATACGAAAGTAGAATTATTACCAATAGGACTTGAAATAAAGTGCAATTAGGTTATAGATTTTTACCAACAAACGAGGCTATTTTATTGAAAATAAATGTTTAAAAGGGAGCATGGAGTTATACTGTATTTTCATAACTAATGCGATTTGGAGAATTGTGTTAATCAGATGGAAATTAGGAAGTAAAAGAGGAGGCTTTAACTAAAATGTTGAATGGTTTTGTTTGCCCTTTCAAGTTAGGTCAAGGAGTCGGTAGTTGGGTTTTGCACCCCGGGCAACGATTGAAGCAAGTAGCCCACAGGAGCACGCGGCGCTAGCCAAGTGCGACGAGGACTACAGCTGAAAGCGTGACCCGTAGCCTTTGCATTGGCCAGGAGGTTTGGTGAAAACCGGTAGGCGAAGGGGGCCCGCATAAAAGGAATAACAATAAGATTCGAACGGATGAACTTTTTCAATATATACCAATTGGGATGGAGGATGAGCCAAGCCTTGGGTAAAGGAAAAAGGGTGTTTTAGGTAATGGCTAAATAATACTTGTTTACGGCTTAAAGGATAAGGGTAAATATAAACCGAATGAGGGAATGGGAGAAATAAAATGGTGGAAATATAGGTCTTAGAAGAAGGAATTGTCTACTTTTTTTGATGAAAGTAATTCCAAACTCTGGTTTCCACATTAGACCGAATGTTATGCCAAAACAAGTTATAATCAACCAAATGCAAGTTTTTCCATGACCTGACAAAGGGGGCATTTGTTTTTACCCACAACCAATTTCCATGAATTTGGGCTTGAGATATAAAATGTCGGTTTCGGTTTAAATTCAAAAGAATTCCACCTTGACTTATAGCCGGCTTTTCGTCCATTTTCCAGGTAATTGGATTAATACAAACCTTTCCAATCAATTTGGAGCTTGTATCCGGAATATGGTTCATTCGAAAACTGGACCAGGTAATAAAGCAGTTAATATCGGTAGAATCCTGACATGGTTTTAAAACCTCATAATCTTTAGGGTCCATGTTAAAACCAATGGAGTAGGCGGCAACCAGTTTTTTTTTCATTTCCGGGTTGTCGAAAAATTCTTTTAATAATCGTTTGGAATGGGTGGTACCTTGGCTATGCGAAGCGATAATTATGGGTCTACCTTGGTTGTAGTATTTTAAATAGTATTCAAATGCCCGTTTAACATCCTGGTAGGCAAAATCCAATGCTAATGCCGGATTATTGGTAGAATCATAGAAGCATTTGATTATTCCTTGTCGGTATCGAGGGGCATAAACTCTGGCAGTTTTATTGAAGGCGGTTGCTTGAAATTTAACCGGAAGCCGATCAATTTTTTTATTTAAACGTTGGTTGTTTACATCGGCGCACCAGGTTTTTCCTTTTCCATAAATGGTGGGATAGATGTAAAATACGTCAACCAGTTTTAGAGAATCACTTACCCAGGTTTCTTCATTGGGAATAATATCGGCCTTATCCCAACGGAAGGGTAGGGCAGACCAGTACTTTTCCTGGGAATAATCAGGTGCAAGTGGTTGGTCCTGAGGCCGGAAATCAGGCAGTTTTTTTTGAGCCTGAAGGGATTTTATACCAAGTAATCCAACAAAGAGCAATAAAATGTGTTTCATGGTAAAAAAAAGAACGGCCAATCAAAGGATTAGCCGTTCAGTTTGTTAATTATCATTGGTTTAGAAAAAGCTATTTTTCATCGCCTTCGCCTTCTCCTTCGCCTTCTTCTGTTTCCGGTTCATCCTCTTCCTCTTCTTCCGGTTCTTCTTCTACCGAAGCAGCGATTTGGCTATCTATTTCAGCCTGGTCAACCAGGAACTCGGAGTTTTCTTCCAAATCTTCCTCTTCAGCCAGGTCGCCGTATTCACCAATATCAATTTTTGCAACTGCTGCAATTTGGTCACTTCCATGCAACTTAATTAATCGAACACCTTGGGTAGCACGGGCCATTTCACGAATGGTTCTTAGATGCATACGAATGGTAATTCCACCTTCGGTAATGATCATCAAATCGTCCATATCGCTAACTCCGTGGATGGCAATTACATCACCTGTTTTGTCGGTAATTTTCAAGGTTTTTACCCCTTTCCCTCCTCGTTTGGTAATTCGGTAAGCAGCAACGGTGGTTCTTTTTCCATAACCTTTTTCCGAAACTACCATTACCGAAGTTTCTTCGTTTGGAACACATACCATACCAATTACTTCGTCTGTTTCACCATTCAATCGGATAGCGCGAACACCGGTTGCATTTCTTCCCATTGGACGAACATTGGCTTCCGGGAAACGAACTGCACGACCCAATTTAGCTGCAATCATGATTTCGTTTTGTCCATTGGTCATTTTCGCTTCCAATAGTTCATCACCTTCCTTGATATTGATGGCATTAATACCATTTACCCTTGGACGGCTGTATGCTTCCAACGTCGTTTTCTTAATGGTACCTTTTTTGGTACACATAATAACATAATTGTTATTGATGTATTCCTCGTCCTGCAAGGTTTTAACATTGATATAGGCTTTTACTTTATCGCCTGGTTCAATATTAATTACGTTTTGAATAGGTCGACCTTTTCCGGTTTTATCTCCATCCGGGATTTCATATACTTTCAGCCAGAAACAGCGACCTTTTTCGGTAAATAACAATAAATAATTGTGGGTAGTAGCTACAAACAAATGTTCGAGGAAGTCGGTATCCCGGGTTTTGCTACCGATGGAGCCTCTTCCTCCGCGGTTTTGAACTTTATATTCAGCTAAAGGTGTACGTTTAATATATCCAAGGTGAGAAATGGTAATCACCACAGCTTCATCTTCAATCAAATCTTCAATGCTTATTTCGTCACCTGAATATTCAATTTGACTGCGACGTTCATCACCAAAACGTTGTTTCATTTCCAGCATTTCATCCTTGATGATTTGCATACGCAGACTTTCATTGGCCAGAATCTCTTTCAATCGGGCAATTAACTTCATTAATTCATCGTACTCCTCTTTTAGTTTATCAACTTCGAGACTGGTTAATTGACGCAGGCGCATTTCAAGAATGGCCCTGCTTTGAATTTCCGAAAGTTGGAAACGGTTTTCTAATTCAGTACGGGCTGAATCCGGAGTTTCGGCTTCGCGAATGATTTTAATTACTTCGTCAATATTTGCCTGAGCAATTAATAAACCTTCTAAAATGTGGGCTCTCTTTTCGGCTTGACCTAATTCAAATTTGGTACGACGAACAATAACTTCATGCCGGTGATCCACAAAATGAACCATCATGTCTTTCAGGTTCAACATCATTGGTCTTCCTTTAACTAAGGCAATGTTGTTTACTGAAAATGAGGTTTGTAGGTCGGTGTATTTAAAGAGATTGTTCAATACAACTCCCGGGATGGCATCTCTTTTTAATTCATAAACAACACGAATTCCTTCCCTGTCACTTTCGTCGCGAATGTCGCTAATACCTTCAATTTTCTTTTCGTTAACCAAGTCAGCCGTACGTTTAATCATTTCGGCTTTGTTCAATTGGTAAGGAACTTCATTCACAATAATGGCTTCTTTGCCATTTGGAAGACTTTCAAACGTTGTTTTAGCGCGCATTACCACACGGCCTCTTCCGGTTTCAAAGGCACTGCGAACACCTTCGTATCCATAGATAATACCACCTGTAGGAAAGTCGGGTGCTTTTACAAAGTGCATCAATTCCTGAATGGTAATATCGCGGTTATCAATGTATGCGCAAATACCATCTACCACTTCGCTAAGGTTATGCGGAGGCATATTGGTAGCCATACCAACTGCAATACCAGCCGAACCGTTAATCAGCAAATTGGGAACTTTACAAGGTAGCACTGTAGGTTCTTCCAGTGTATCATCGAAATTCAATCTGAAATCTACGGTTTCCTTATCGATATCTGACAAAATTTCTTCAGCGATTTTGCGCAACCTGGCTTCGGTGTAACGCATGGCCGCAGGTGGGTCGCCGTCCATGGAGCCATAGTTACCCTGACCTTCTACCAATGGATATCGTAAGCTCCAATCCTGAGCCATCCTTACCATGGTATCATAAACAGAGGTATCACCATGCGGGTGGTATTTACCTAAAACCTCTCCGACAATACGAGCTGATTTTTTGTAGGGACGGTTAGATAAAACGCCCAATTCAAGCATTCCGAATAACACCCTGCGGTGAACCGGTTTTAATCCATCACGAACATCCGGTAATGCACGGGAAACAATAACCGACATCGAATAGTCGATGTAGGCCGTTTTCATTTCCTCTTCAATATTAATCTTAATAATCTTTTCGCCTTCAGCCATTCTTTCTATTGTTTAGTTTGTTGGTCTTTAATGAACCAAGTTGTAGAGTTGAAAAATATTGTTTTAAATCTGTTCCCCTTTTCCATTAAACGTTCTCGCATTTTTACACACAATACCGCTAATTTCAAAAGGGACACGAAATTACTCTTACAATCGTTTTAGCCTATAAAAACTTATCCACACATAAACAAAGCCATGTTGAAAAATTGAAACCCTGCCATAATTTCACGTAAATGCTCCAATCTACTTTTGGAAAAAACAATCCAATTGTTGTGGTTTGATTTTTGAAGAGTTTAAAAACATCTATTTTTGCAAGTATGGAATCAAAATTTTCACCAAGGGTAAAAGATGTACTTTCTTTCAGTCGTGAAGAAGCACTTAGACTTGGACACGATTACCTTGGAACCGAACACCTCATGTTAGGTCTTATCCGCGAAGGAGAAGGTAAAGCTTTAAAGCTACTGACCATGTTGGGTGCAGATCTAAGCGATTTGCGTAAAAAAATCGAAAACTCTATTAAAGGATCAGCCAATCACAAAAAAGTTACCATTGGAAATATACCTTTAATTAAGGCAGCCGAAAAAGCCCTTAAAATTACGTATCTGGAGGCTAGAACCTACCGAAGCGAAACCATTGGTACCGAACACCTGTTGCTCGCCATTCTGAAAGATGAAGAAAATGGTGCCAGCAAAATTTTAAAATTACATTATAACATTGATTACGATATGGTAAAACAAGAACTAAACGAATTTGGAAGTACTGAATTAGAAGGCAGAATGGACGAGCAATTGCCTCGTTCTGAAAGAGCAACTTCCAATGACGATGAAGATGGAGAAGATGCCGGTGCTAATCCTTTTGGAGGCGCCGCTCCCAGAGGCAAACCCGGTGATAGCAAAAGCAAAACTCCGGTATTGGATAACTTTGGTAGAGATTTAACCAAAGCTGCCGAAGACGGCAAACTAGATCCTATTGTAGGTAGAGAAAAGGAAATTGAAAGGGTTTCCCAAATTCTTTCCCGTCGCAAAAAGAACAATCCGATTCTTATTGGTGAACCCGGTGTTGGTAAATCAGCTATTGCAGAAGGTTTGGCTCTTCGAATTGTTAAACGTCAGGTTTCCAGAGTTTTGTTTAATAAGCGAGTGGTAACCCTCGATTTAGCTTCCTTGGTGGCCGGAACGAAATACCGTGGACAATTCGAAGAACGTATGAAAGCCGTAATGAATGAATTGGAAAAATCTCCGGATGTTATTCTTTTCATCGACGAAATTCATACCATTATTGGTGCAGGTGGAGCCAGCGGTTCTCTTGATGCCAGCAATATGTTTAAACCGGCTTTAGCCCGTGGCGAAATTCAGTGCATTGGTGCTACCACCCTGGATGAATATCGTCAATATATTGAAAAAGATGGTGCACTCGACCGCCGTTTCCAAAAGGTAATGGTAGAACCTACCACCCTCGACGAAACCATTGAAATCTTAAACAATATCAAGGCTAAATACGAAGATCACCACAATGTGATTTATACCGATGATGCTCTGAAAGCCTGTGTTCACCTTACTCAACGTTATATTACCGATCGTCACTTGCCCGATAAAGCCATCGATGCCTTGGACGAAGCAGGTTCACGCGTTCACATAACCAATATCAAAGTTCCTCAAAATATCGTGGATGTTGAAAAGAAAATTGAGGAAATAAAAGAAGAAAAAAACAAAGTGGTTCGCTCCCAAAAATACGAGGAAGCAGCCAGTTTGCGTGACAAAGAGAGACAATTGCTGGAAGAGTTGGAGCGTGAAAAGAAAAAATGGGAAGAAGAAACCCGTAACAACCGCGAACTGGTTACTGAAGAAAATGTGGCAGAAGTTGTTGCCATGATGACAGGTATTCCGGTTCAACGGGTGGCTCAAAACGAAAGTGAAAAACTTTTGAAAATGTTTGAGGCCATTGGCGATAAAGTAATTGGTCAATCCGACGCTATTAAAAAGGTAGTTAAAGCCATTCAACGGAACAGAGCCGGCCTTAAAGATCCTAATAAACCAATAGGTTCTTTCATTTTCCTTGGTCCAACCGGTGTTGGTAAAACCCAATTGGCCAAAATCCTGTCCAAATATCTGTTCGATAGTGAAGAAGCAATGATTCGAATCGATATGAGTGAATACATGGAAAAATTCAGTGTTAGCCGATTAATTGGGGCACCTCCGGGTTATGTTGGTTACGAAGAAGGTGGACAATTGACTGAAAAAGTTCGTCGCCGCCCATATTCCGTTGTATTGCTCGATGAAATTGAAAAAGCTCACCCTGATGTTTTCAATCTTTTGCTTCAAGCCTTGGATGATGGTCAAATGACCGATAGTTTGGGCCGGAAAGTTGATTTCAAAAACACCATAATTATTATGACTTCCAACATTGGAAGTCGTCAGTTGAAAGATTTTGGACAAGGAGTTGGTTTTGCCACTTCTGCTAAAACTGCACAAACTGCCGAGCACAACCGTGGAGTTATTGAGCAAGCCTTAAAACGGGCGTTTGCACCTGAGTTTTTAAACAGGATTGATGATGTTATCATGTTTAATTCTTTGGAACGTGAAGATATTCACCGTATTATCGACATTGAATTAACGCATTTGTATAAGCGCATTCAAACCTTGGGTTATACTTTGGTATTATCGGAAGATGCCAAAGATTTTGTTGCCGACAAAGGTTTTGATAGTCAGTTTGGTGCCCGTCCTTTGAAACGAGCCATTCAAAAGTACCTTGAAGATCCCTTGGCTGAACATATTATTGGTGCATCTTTAACCGAAGGTGATTCTATTGTAGTGGAGAAAGAAGCGGATAAAGACGAATTGAAATTCACGGTTCAAAAAGCAGGTTCACCTGATACCGAGAAGAAGAAGAAAAAAGCCTAGTTTACCAATTTAGTTAGCGTAAGGACCTTGGATTTTCCGAGGTCCTTTTTTTTTATTAGGCGGGTCCCATTCGCCCGGTTGGCAGGGGTAATGAACCCGGGCTGTAATGCAACGGGCTACTGGTCGGGCTATTCGTTCCAAGTCCTCGTCGCCCTAGGCTATCGCCGTAGGTCTCCTGTGGGCTTTCCACTGCTATCCCTACCCGGGGTGAAGGTGCAAGGGTGGAGGTTAGCCATCCTGACCTGGCATTTTTTTTTATTGCAACTAAGTTAAGCTAGTACTTTTCAAGGGATCAGGTAAGTGCAACTATTTTACGAGTTATCTGCTTGAATTTGGATGAATTGGTCATGTATTTTTGCACATGTCATTTTGAATAATAAATTGAAATAAGTTAAAATTAAATTTTTATTTTTGGTTTAATAAAAAGTGCACATATTTGCATACCGTTGGTTGGGTAGGAGAGAGGGAGTGGGAGGTATGGGGGAGTTGTAAGCAAGCCTAAAAGACGACCACACAACCGACAGACAGACCCGAAAAATGGAACAAGGTGGACAGAAAAGAAAGAAATCCAACCGCACAATTTAAAATGATTTTGTGCCAACACACATTTGG
>JAIBAJ010000037.1 GCA_019695265.1 Bacteroidia bacterium
CCAGAACACAAAAAGTCGAATGTTATATTTTTCAAATTAGATGCTCTTAAATCGAACCATTTTGAAGGATATTAAACGAAAAATGGCGTCTAAAGGTGGTTTTTGGACAAACTGTCGTTGCCCGAGGTGCAATCCCGCACGGTGTCGCATTTATTGCGCATTTTGCCTAACCAACATGAGTTAGGATTTGTTTTGAACATAACCAAAAACCAGATCAAAGCAAAGGATTAAAAGGGGGGCAAATCAAATTTGTTGTTTCCGGGCAGCAGTTTTGGACAAAATGATATGCTTGGGTTCGGGTCGGGTAGGGATAGAGGCAGTCTACCCCACAGGACACCGATGCGTTAGCGGAGGTGGACGAGGAGTAGCGCCGAAAGCCCGACCATTCGCCTTTCCCTGCTTGGAGTAACATGTTTCTGTCAGTTGCGAATGGGACCCGCCAAATAATTAGTAAAACATGAATCAAAACGCAGCCAATAAGTTGTATACCGAACTTTTGGGTAAAAAAAAAGGCCACCAATGGCAGCCTTTCAAGTTGGTTGTGGAAAATGTTAAGCTTTTTTTAAGTTATTGGCCCGGGCAATGTATTTATCAATATCCCTAGCTTCCTGACTTTCGCTGTATTCTTTTTTAATACGCTCGTACAATTTTACTGCTTCATCAAATTTGCCAAGTTCCTCCTGTGCTTGTGCTGCTTTCATTAGGTAAATTGGAGTAACAAAATTATTATTACCAAGTTCCGCAGCTTGCATAAAGTATTTAAGCGCTTGTTCAGTTTCTCCTTTTTCCATATAAGCATCACCAATTCCACCTTTGGCAATTGGAGCAACCATTTTGTCATCACTATCAAACGATTCCAAATTTTCAATTGCTTCATCCCATTGGCCAAGGTTTAGCTGGCAAATACCTGCGTAATAATGAGCCAAATTAGCTGATTTAGTAAATGGGTGATCCTCAATGATGTTTAAGAACCCTGGATGTTTAGCATTGCCTTGGAGTGCCAGATTGAAGGAGTCTTTTTCGAAATAATTTTGGGCTTGAAACATTTCACCGGCAGCCGCTTTTTCTTCATTGGCAATGTACCATTTGGTCCACACGAAATAACCCAAAAGAATGGTTAAAATTCCAACAATAGCATATCCCAATGGTTTTTTGTTGTCCTCAATCCATTTCTCCGCTTTGGTATAAGCCACCTCGGCATCCATTAGGTATTCGTCTTGTTTGTTTTCAGCTTCTTTAGACATCTTGAAATTTTAAGGCCGCAAAAATAGTCATTTAACAATATGGAAGCAGGGAAATTTTTGCAATTAAGGTAAAGATTTTCAATCCCTTTTGGGGTAGGGGATTTCAATTGAATGCCTACCCGAATTTACGGAATATAAAAGTTGGGCAATGGTTTTTTGGGTTTTATTCAATTGCTTTTTCTGGTCAGAATGTATGAATTAATGAGCTGCACCTGCACCGGGTCCGGCTCCTCCTTTGTATGTTTTAGCCATAAAAACTAAAGGAATACAGCATACAACAAACAGAGCCATGTATTGAAAAATATCGATGTAAGTTAGAATAAACGATTGTTTAATCACTGAATTTTCAACGATAAACAAGGCTTGTTGTTTAGCTTTTTCCAAACCATTACCCAATCTTAGAAAATTTTGGGTAAGCAAATTAATTCGTTCTGTAAAGTTGGAGTTAAATTCAGAAATATTCACCATCAAATCGGCTTTGTGTTGAGCACCAAGTCTTTCATTCAACAAGCCTATCAATGCTACACTAATGGAACCTCCAATTTGTCGGATCATGTTGGTTAATCCGCTGGCTTGGGCTACTCCAACTGAATCTAAGCCTGACAAAGTTAGGTTACTTAAAGGGACAAATAAAAAGCCCATTCCAACCCCCCGAACAATTAAAGGCCAAAAGAAATTGTCAATATCGGTGTTGCTAGTTAAAATGAGGGAACACCAAAATACGAATATGGCAGTGAGGGTGAATCCAAATACAATTAAGCGTTTGGGACTAAATCCACTTTGAAGCAATCGTCCGATAAAAGGCATACAAAAGCCACTCATTAATGCTCCTGGCATAAACATGAGTCCGGTGGCCGTAGCGGTAAAACCTAAAAACCTTTGAACAAATAAAGGAATGATGAATACGGTGCCAAAAAGTGTAAAACCTAAAATGAAGTTAAGTATGGCTCCAACACCCACATTTCCTTTGGTTAAAATGCTTAAATCTACAATTGGATTCTCAACGGTGAGTTCCCTGATAATAAAGAAAAGGATTCCCAAAATAGCTACTGCGAAGAAAACTGTAATATAGGTGGAATCGAACCATTCTTCACGTTCACCTTGTTCCAGAACCAACTGCAAAGAGCCTATTCCAATAATAAGCAATATCATCCCAAGCCAGTCAACCCGGCCGGTTTGTTTGAGTTGGTTGGGATTGTCGCGTATGAAGTTGAGGGTTAAGAAAAGTGCCAGGATGCCCAAGGGAACATTCACTAAGAAAATGACCGGCCAATCATAATTGTCAACCAAATATCCTCCCACTACCGGACCCAAAGTTGGACCCATAATTACACCCATTCCAAACATGGCCATGGCAATTCCGATTTTTTCTTTGGGATAAATCTCTACCAAAATCGATTGGGAAGTGGCCAATAAAGCACCTCCGCCCATACCTTGAATAAAGCGCCAAAAAACCAGGGTCCAAATGCTATCGCTTTGTCCACACATAAAACTGGCCATGGTAAACAAACCAATAGAAGCGGCAAAATAAGCCTTTCTACCGAATTGAGAGGAAAGCCAACTACTCATTGGCACCACAATTACGTTGGCAATAGCATAGGCTGCTATTACCCAACTTACTTCGCTCAAGGTGGCACCTAAGCTGCCCATTAGGGTGTTGGTAGCCACATTTACAATGGTGGTGTCAATAATTTCTAGCAGGGTGCATAATATAACCGTAATGGTAATTATCACCCGTCTAAACCCATATTCTACCATAGAATTGGGATTGGGAAGGGCAAGTGTTTCGGCCATATTATTTAACTTTTACTGCAACCTGAACATTCATTCCCGCACGTAGCACATAGTCATCTTGTTTGTCATCGGTTAAACTAATTCGAACCGGTACCCGCTGCACAACTTTAACAAAGTTTCCGGTTGAATTATCTGCCGGAATAAGTGAGAATTTGGATCCGGTTGCTGCTTGAATGGATTCCACATTTCCTTCAAAAACTTTTCCGGGATAGGTATCTACTTTAATTTCTACAGGTTGTCCGGGCTTAATGTCTTTCAGTTGGGTTTCTTTGAAGTTAGCTGTTATCCAAAATTTGGAATCATCTACAACTGAAAACAGGGGAGCACCTGCCGCAATTAATTGACCGGGCTGGATATTCTTTTTAGAAATATAACCGGTACATGGAGCGGTAATAAACGCGTAGGATAGTTGAAGTTTGGCAAAATCCAATTCACTTTGGCGTTGCTGTATGGCTAATTCTGCCAAGCGAACTTGTTTGTTTGCACCACTAACATTGGATTGGGATGCTCCGGCCTGATCTTTCGCTGCTGCCAATTGCATTTTGGCTGCATTGGCTTGTTTTTCTGCCGATTCTTTCTCAGCCTTAACATTGTCTAGTTGTTGTTGAGTAGCCGATTTAAGGGAAACTAATTTTGAAATGCGATCAAATTCCTGATTGGCTTTCCAAATTCTTACTTCAGCAGCATCCAGATTGGCTTGGGCGGCTGCAATATTGGCATTGCTTGCTCCGGCAGTAGCACTTGCAGTAGTAACATTGTTTTTAATTACCTCCACATTTGCCTGGGCATTTGCAAGGGCAATCTCCGCTTGTTGCACTCGAATGGCTAAATCTCTGTAATCTAAAATAAGTAAGGTATCACCTTTTTTTACCAATTGGTTTTCAGCGATTCGAATCTGGTCTAAATAGCCACCAACTCTTGACGCAATGGGATAAATATTGCATTCAATTTGAGAGTTTTCGGTGTCTTCATTGTGCATGGAATAGGAAATTTTTTGGTAAGCAAAAAAGATTCCTGCTCCTAGGGCAAGGATGGCGATCACAACGAAAATTGGTTTTTTGTTTTTAGGTGTTTCTTGATTTTGTTCCATGTTTCTAATAGTTCAATGTGAAGGTTTATTTTCCGGAGGTTCTTAAGGCTTTGTAATAAGCTGCTGTAGCGTCTGCTCTTACGTTTAATAAGTTTAATTTGGCTTGGGTTAAGGCATTGTCGGCATCTAGTAAGTCCGTTGCCAAGGCTGCATTGTTATTGAATCGGTTCAACATAACGCGTTGATTTTCTGTGGCCTGTTCTACATTAAATTCAGCAAGTTTGATTTTTTTTAAGGCCAGTTGCCAAGCATTCCAGCTTTGTTTGCTTTCCATTTTGATCGCATCTGAAAGCTGATCTTTTGCTGCTTTGGCTTGTTCTAAATTCGCTTTGGCTTCTTTTACATAGGATTTGGTTGTATATAAGGAAGTAAAATTCCAACTCAACGTTGCCCCTAAATCCCAGGTGTCTTTGAATTTGGCTTCCTGAGGAAACATTCGTTGGTTGGGGTTGTTTACATAATAATTAGCGCCTAAACTCAGGGTAGGGAAGTAGGAACCTTTGCTTGATTTTACTTGGTATTCGAGTGCCCTGGTTCTAATTTCCTGTGCTTTTACCTCGTCTCTGTTTAAACTGGCACTTTGTAGGTTTCCTGAAATACCACTGGTGTCTGCAAGTAATAAGGCTGAAGCTTCATCGGTTTGAATAAGGGTTTCTTCAGGTAATCCAAGCATCACATTCAAACTGTAATTGAGGTTGGATATAGAACTTTCTACTTCGGCTAAACTAAGTTCCAAGCTGTTTCTGGAAAGTCTGGCTTTGTATAAATCATTGGCCAGAATCATTCCATTATCCACCATGTTTTTAATATCTCGCTCCCGTTGTTCAGCCAATTTTAAGTTTTCCTCTACAATTCGTTTGGATTGATGAAGTTTAAATAAACTTAGGTAGGTATTTATAATACTCAATTTGGCATCCGCTTGTTCTTTTCTGTAATCGGCTTCACTTGCCGCTGCCTGTTGAATAATGGCTTTTAATGCGTAATTGCCTTTCATTCCGGCGAATACAGTACTTTGCAACGATATCTTATTGGTATATTGATTCAAAATTTGAGGGTTTAATACTTTATCTCCAAAACCTGGAATGGCTATTTTGAAAGGTTCAATATTGTTCGAAAGGCGGGTATAGTTTCCTGTATAGCTGAGTGCCGGAATCATCGTATTCCAGCCTTGCTCAACCTTAGCCTCTGCTAAGTCTTTTTTATAACCTGAAATTTTTACCGAATTGCTTTCCTGTATCCCTAATTCGATGGCCTGATCTAAAGTAAGGCTCTTGGTGGTTTGTGCTCCGGCCGTGGTTGAAAGTAAAAAAATTGAAAGGCCAAAAAGTCTATAGGTTGATTTCATTTTTTAAACAATTGTTTAATATTGTTAGTTTAAGTTGTTGCGTTTTTGAAAGATTTTGCAAATGAAGTTATTTGCCGATTCAGTTTTTTTTAGTTTTCAGGCAAGCGGAATAGTTGCACAAGGAAACCTTTTTTTTAGGGTTTTAATAGTGATGTAATGACCTCTTTCATGTGGTTTTTAAGCCTGCGCCTGTATTTGTCTGAAAACATTTCCGATTCGTTCTTTTCTTTAAAAATTTTACAGGCAATGGTTGGGCTATGGGCATACATCCTGGCAACACCAATAATGGTCATTACGGTAAGCTCAATGTCTACCTTCCGGAAAATCCCTTTTTCAATGCCATCGTGGATGATAGACGATACATTTTCGAAGTTTCTTTTTAAATGTTCGCTCAGCATTTGGGCAATATCACTCCTTTGTCCAAGATTAATCTCTCTGTAAATTATTTGGGTGGTTTTTCTGTTTTGGAAAAATCCGTCAATGTATCCGTCCGCAATTACAAAGAGTCTTTCCCAATGCGATAAGTGTGGCGATGCAGCAATTAAATTGCCGGTATTGATGAGTTTGCGCTCAATTACCAGTTTGAATAATTGCTCCTTCGATCCAAAATAATAGGACACCATGGCTACGTTTATCCCTGCCTCTTTAGCCAATTGACGTATGCTAACAGCCTCAAATCCGTAGTGTGCGAAAAGGTTTTCGGCAACATCTAAAATGTATTCTTTTTTGTCGCTTCCTATGTTTTTTTCCGAATTCACCCGACAAAGGTAATTAGAGTTTTTATTAATTAAACGTTTGTTTAATATTTTATGATATTTTTTGTTTTGGCGGGCCCCATTCGCACTATCCGGGTTGCATAAATTTAAATAATGTCAAGGCGAATGGTCGGGCTATCCACTGCAAGTCCTCATGCCATTCAGCTAGCGCTTCATGTCATTCCGGGCTTTCCGTTTCTATCCCTGCCCGAAATACCGGGCTAATCGCAATTACGATCATAATTGCATAACCCAAAGTTGATTTTGGGGTGTATGCTTGTTTACTGTACCGTCTATACCCTAACGTTTAGTTATTATTTTGGAATGATAAGGTAAACTTGTTTGATTTAATCAAAAGCTTAGTTTAGAAGCTCAGGTAATATCAATATAAATTTAGGTATTTCAACCTGGAAAGTACTTTGGTCTAATAATCGTTCAAACTGGTAATATCCGTGCATGCTTCCAATCGAAGTCCTCAAATTGCACCCACTCTCATAAGTAAAACTTTCGCCGGGTTCCAATATCGGCATTTCTCCAATAACACCTTCTCCTTCTACTTCGTGCTTTATTCCATTACTATCAAAAATATACCAATGCCTGCGTTTCAATTGGACAGTATAATCGTTGGTGTTTTCTAAAGTGATCTTGTAACCAAAAAAATAATGATGGTACGATGGATTGGAAAAGTTTTTCTCGTACCTGGTTTGAACACTTACTTTTATGCCGGCACTAACCTTAGATGATGTTGTCATAGGTGGGTTTGTTTTCTAATTTTAGCTGGAACACTTGTCGCAATTGCCTTTTTCAGGTTTCTTTGCAAACCATTTTTTCGCCAGGTACACTAAGGCTAATCCAACAACTACCCAAACAAAAATACCTTGTTCCATGACGGCAAATTTAATTCAGTTTTTTTTTATAATCTTGAACTATTGGCACGATTTTTCCTAATTTTACCCCCATAAATCATTGATTCAGCGAAATGAAAAAGATTTTCACCCTACTTTCCATACTTGTTTCCTTTTCGGCTTTTGCTCAAAAAGAAAAGTCTACATCTACCAAGTCTGCCGATTTAAACGAAAGGCCGGGTTTAGATAAGGTTCAATTTCATTACATGGAATTGAACCCAAATTTTTGTGATAACCTTAAAAAAATTCTAGAAGCAGGTCGTGAACAGTTTTCAGTTCTGAAAGGGGAGGAAACAAAACGGCAAATATCTGGGGTGGATAGACCTTTTTATTTTTCTACCCTCGAATTGGATAAAAATCACAAAGGGTATATTGGCGAAAGTGAACAATATCCGGAATTCGAAATAGTAATGAGCGATCTCCGTTTTAAAGACAAACATTTAGAAGCCGATTTTGATACCCTAGTTACCCTTATCAAATCCTGTTTAGATCCCAATCAATGGGTTATACAAATGAAAGACGCTTCCAATGATATCTATTTGGAAGGTACAGATTACAAAAAGCTAGTTTGCCGTGAGAATAAATCCGGAATGAAAGTGAAATTTGAATTGTTTCTATACAACAACAGGGTACGTGGTTATTGGGTAGTTGAATTTCATTTCGATGGAGTTGGAAAAGTTCCTGAAAAGAAAGCTGCCGACGAAACAACACCCAAGTAAATACTTTTACGAATAAACTTGCGTTAAGCCCTTATTGTATGATTGGAATAAATGAAAAGCAAGCCCTTTTGTAATCCGTATTTTCTCCTGATTCCTATTCTTTTTATTGGATTTTTCTCTGTTTCTACGTCTTCACTTGCCCAAGATAAAAGTAAAATTCTTGCAAAGTTTGGCATTGGGGTTAATTTGGGATATAAAACCTACAATGGAATTGGTCCAATTGCTATTTTTCATCCTAACAGGTATCTCGATTTGGAATTAGGTGCAGGCTATTCAGGTTATAATGGAGGGAAATTTGGTGGAGGACTAAAGTTTTATCCGCTTAAGCCAACCAAAGTCAATCTATTTCTTGGACTGCACTATGCCATTACCACCGGTCGTAAAATTGAAACAGAAGTGGTTGATACCAGGGCCGAAAACTATCGCACCTTCTCCAATCAATACGCCATCGCAACCCTAGGATTTTGGGTTAAAGGAGAACAAATTCAACATCAATTTGCTCTAGGCTATTGTCAAATCCTTACCAATCCACGCATTCAAAAGGAAGATGAACAACAAAAAGTTGATCACATCGATGAAATAAAGCGTGGACTAGCCGGTGGAATTTCCTTTACCTATACAATTTTTGTTAACCTGAATAAATTGGACGAGTAATCCTTGAGGTTTGCATGATTCTTGTTGCCTGAATTTCGTTAAGTGACCATACTTTTTTGAAGGTTTTGTTAAGTGTTTACAAGAAATTAACACTTCCAAATACAACCTTCACTAAACTTATGCGTTACACAACCATCCTACCGAAAACATTACCATGAGACAACTAAAAATTACCAAACAGGTCACCAACCGGGATACCGCTTCCTTGGAGAAGTATCTTCAAGAAATTGGCCGTTTGGAACTTATTACTGCCGAGGATGAAGTCACGCTTGCTCAACGTATAAAGCAAGGCGACCAAGCCGCACTCGAACGCCTGGTAAATGCCAATCTGCGTTTCGTAGTATCAGTTTCCAAACAATACCAAAACCAAGGTCTTACTTTACCCGACTTAATTAATGAAGGGAACTTAGGACTTATCAAAGCCGCTCAACGTTTCGATGAAACTAGAGGGTTTAAATTTATTTCTTACGCCGTTTGGTGGATTCGACAATCCATTCTTCAAGCTTTGGCCGAACAAAGCCGGATTGTACGTTTGCCTCTAAACAAAATTGGCTCCCTGAATAAGATTAATAAAACCTTTGCCCGCCTGGAACAAGAATATGAAAGAGAACCTTCAGTAGAAGAAATAGCCAGGGCAATGGATATGTCGGAACAGGAAGTTGAAGATGCCTTGAAAAGCGCTGGTCGACATATTTCTATGGACGCTCCATTGGCCGACGATAGCGATTCAGGAAATTTATACGATGTTTATAAAAGCAATGACTTACCCAGTCCGGATGATGAATTAATGAACGATTCACTTCGAAGAGAAATTGAACGTATTTTACATTCACTTCACCCCAGAGAGGCCGAAATAGTTAGATACTTTTATGGCATCAGCGGACGTAGACAGTTAACCTTGGATGAAATTGGTATGAAGTTCGATTTGACCAGGGAAAGGGTTCGCCAAATCAAAGAAAAGGCCATCCGCCGTCTAAAATTGTCCTCAAAAAGTAGAAATCTTAAAACCTATTTGGGTTAATCCAAAATCAAAATCAGTTTGCACCTTCATCTTTACCGATGAAGGTGCTTTTTTTTTATAGACATTTGCACCCCAATTTAATTGCATGTTTGAAAATAAGGAAGGAAGAACCGAGCTTACCGAAATGGGTGAGTTCGGATTAATAGAGCATCTTACTAAGCACATCGAAATCGTAAATCCCGAAACCGTTTTGGGCGTTGGTGACGATGCAGCCGTATTTGATCCAAATGGACAAGTAGTTGTAACCACCGATATGCTTGTCGAAGGTGTTCATTTTGATTTATCGTACGTTCCCTTAAAACACCTGGGATACAAAGCTGTAGTGGTAAACCTTAGCGATGTTTATGCAATGAATGCAATTCCTAAGCAATTCCTTTGCAGTTTGGCCATTTCCAATCGTTTTTCACTCGAAGCTTTGGAAGAACTTTATTCGGGTATGATGCTGGCTTGCAAAAGATATAAGGTTGATTTTGTGGGCGGAGATACAACCACTTCTCTTTCCGGTTTGGTTATTAGTGGAACAGCTTTAGGAATGGTAAATAAGGAAAACCTGGTGAAAAGAAATGGCGCTAAAGTAAACGATCTTATCTGTGTTTCCGGTGATTTGGGGGCCGCATTTGCCGGTTTGCAAATCCTTGAAAGAGAAAAATTAATTTATCTTGAAAATCCGGGAGTGCAGCCTGACCTGGAAGGCAAGGATTACGTTTTGGAACGTCAATTGAAACCGGAAGCTAGAAAGGAAATTATTCAGCTTTTTAATAGTTTAGGCGTTGTACCTACCGCTATGTTGGATATTAGCGATGGACTTTCATCCGAATTATTACACTTGGCCAAAAACTCCAATGTCGGTGTTGCAATTTATGAAGAAAGGTTGCCTATTGATGAGCAAACCTATGAAATTGGCAAAGAACTTAGCATAGACCCTACTACCTGTGCCTTAAATGGTGGCGAAGATTATGAACTCCTTTTTACCATCTCTCAATCCGATTACGATAAAATCAAAGGAAAAGAAGAGATTCATATTATTGGCCATATTACTGAACCTAGTGCTGGTAAAATAATGGTTACCCGCGGAGGTCATGCCATTGATTTGAAAGCCCAAGGCTGGAATGCATTTAAGCCCAATTCCAACTAATTTGTGTATTCTAATTAGTGGGTAGGCTTATGGGATTTCTGAAGGTTAGGAAAAAATTAACCCAAGTCTACTAGGTTTTGGATTGGCACCAACAAAATAGATAATGCCGAATTGGGAAATGGTGTAAAACTCATTTACAGTATTTTCTAAAAAAAAACCGTGAATAGTTTTAAGCTATTCACGGTTTTCTTGTTAAATATAAACTGATTAAGGGGCTATGCTTCCTTTAATAAATAAGGTATTGTAAGGTCCATCAGGGTATCCGTTTAAAACATAGCCATTGCGTTTTACTACCAAACCCGGTTGACCACCAGGCAATACAGGAACAGGAATGTTTCCAATTGGAATTGGGATAGTAATAGTTCCGATAAATGGAATGGAAAAGGATGCCGAAATATTAAGTATGAAACTTCCGGCTGTACCTGGCTGACCATAAGCACCACCATCACCTCCATAAATTTGAGGATTAATACTTAAGGTAACAATACTGATTGGAATATTGATAGGGACATTTAAAACACCGCCTTGTCCAGGAACAGATGTAACGCCTGAGGTAGCATCAGACCCTCCGGCAAAGGTATTGAGTACGGCATTTGGATCTCCTCCGTAACCAGCATTGGATCCACCTCCTCCGCCTGCGCCTATGGCAAAACTAAAATTACCAACCGGAGTGTTAATTGGGAATCCTGCTCCGATACTGCTACCACCGCCGCCTCCGGCAAAGATGTAACCAAAATTGTTCTGTAAAGTAGTTTGGCAACTTAAGGTGATGGCATCTCCACCATTATAACCGGCTTGGCTAAAGGTTGAACTGCCGGCAATATCACCACCATTTCCACCTCGGCCAAGTATTGCTCCTGAATTTAATATTCCTACATGGCTTTGTGGATCTAAATTGCCTGAAGTAAATGCACTGTAAATGGTGCTATCGCTTACTACTTCAACCCCCGGTGCAATATTCACAACTACACAAATCCTAGTTCCCGGACCCGGAAGGTTGTTAATTGCCGCTAAGTCATAATCCGTTACGTTGGAATTGATATTAACCGTGATACAGGTGTCAATGGTAACGGTGAAAATTTGAGTATGGATGGTGTTGCCACAAATAGCCTGAACAGCTACAGGGAAAACACCCGGTGAGGCAAAAATACTTGCTTGGATGGTAAGATGCGTTGTGCCATTTCCGTTAACTGTTCCACTGGTTAAGTTAGCCGTTACACCCTGCGGGAGGTTGTGAATCAAGAAAATTCCAATTTGCTGGTTGGTACCACTGGTTTGATTAATGGTAATATCGGTACCTGCAGTATCAGTTAAGGTTCTGTCAATTGTTCCTGCACTGGCCGATAGACTCATGTTAAAAAAACATTGATTACAATCTTCCTGGTAAGTTGCTAGCCAACATTGACCATTCCAATATTGCATTACGCTATCCGTAGTATTGAAGATCATCAATCCTGAAGCGGGATTTGAAATGCCATTGCGTTGGTTTAAACTTAATCGAGGCGGTAGAAAACCTTTGGTAGTATCGGAGATTTCAAAAATAGCGGTAGGGTGGGGTAATGAAGTTCCAAAACCACCTTGGCCATTGTTTAAAATTCGCATTTTCTCTATGTTATTGGTGCGAAAAACCAAATCAACATTGTCTATGGTTCCTAAGAAATTAATGGCAGGATTGGTATTTAAATTACCTAAAAGCAACCAAGCATTTTTTGAAACGGCTTCACCTATTACGGTATCAATTGGAACGTTGCCAATATATAAGGTGTCAATATTGGAAACCCCGGAAATAATGGTATCTGCATAAATTACGTTAGCCCAAATGGTATCAATTGTGGCAATATTCACAAATAAACTATCGAAATTTGTTTCGCACATGGATTGCCAGGTAGATGAACCACTTTTAAAATAATAAAAGCATTCAAAATTCACATCATACACTAACAAGGAGGTGGCAGGATTAGATATGGCAAGCCTTTGTAGGGTAGTTAATCGGGGTACCAACATACCTTTGGTAGAAGAACTAACATCTAAAACGGCCGATACATCAGGAGAAATGGTTCCAACTCCAACATTGTTTTGGGCCTGAATGGTGCAAAAGCCAATGAATAAAAAAGAAAGGGCAAGGAGATAACGATAAAATTTCATGCTTGTTTCCAAATCTATGGTTGGCCACGAAAGTAGAAAAGTTTTGTCAGAATTCCATACTTGCTGCGGAGAAAAAGATATTTTCAGACCTTTGCCTTCCATGGTAGACCTAATAGCCCTGTTTAAACATCCCACCAAACTTCGGATTTTGGTTGCTCCTTTGGATTGGGGTTTAGGTCATGCAACCCGCTGTGTGCCACTTATTAAAGCAGCGCTGCAAGCTGGTCATGAGGTTGTTTTGGCTGCCGATCGAAGTCCCTTGGCCTTGCTCCAAAAAGAATTTCCCGGTCTGGAGCTGATTCGCTTAAAAGGTTATGAAATATCCTATCCTTCCAATGGTAATATGATTTTCTCGATGGCTCTGCAACTCCCAAAGTTGGGATCAAGGGTGATAGCGGAAAATTTTAGAATTCGTTCGATTGTGAAAAGCCATAATATTGATTGGGTTATTTCTGATAATCGGTATGGATTGTTTGGGCATGCTGAAAAATCGATTTTCATTACCCATCAACTGCATATAAAAACCGGTTTCTTGGAAACCATTTTCAATGCTATAAACAGGTGGTTCATTCAACGATTTGATGAATGTTGGGTGCCCGATTGGGAATCGGAACCTTCCTTGGCAGGTGAATTGTCACACCCAACATCTGCGCTAAATAAACTGCGTTACCTTGGTCCGCTTTCCAGATTTTCCAAACTCGAAAGAACCAATGAATCATATAATCTGACCATTCTGATTTCCGGCCCGGAACCTCAACGAAGTATGTTTGAAAATAAAGTGGTTCAGCAGTTGGATTCAAGTTTTGGAAGGGTTGCCTTAATTAGGGGCTTGCCGTTGGAAGATTCGTCTTTGGTACTGCCTGAAAATGTTCGTTGTTATAACCATTTACCTGATAAAGAGTTGAATCAGATTTTAGTCGATTCTGACCTGATTCTTTCCCGACCCGGTTACAGTACCGTTATGGATTTAGTTACTTTGAAGAAAAAAGCCATTTTTGTTCCTACTCCAGGTCAAACAGAGCAGGAATATTTAGCACAAGGCTTCCATGATAAAAAAATTGCACCTTTTCAAACTCAAGATCAATTCAATTTGAAAGCCTTACAGAATTCAGTAAATCACTATCAAGGTTTTTAAAGTTGGTAAATTTTACTAGAAATAAGGAAATAACTTGGATAGAAGATTTACATTTGCCGCCTGTTAAATCCAAATCATAAAAAAATGCAACTCAAAGAAATTCAGGAACTCATTAAGTTTGTTTCAAGAAGTGGAGTAAGTGAAGTGGAGATAGAAAACAATGGGTTCAAGATTGTGATAAAAACCCCAACTGTTGCCTCAGTTGCTGTTCCACAAGTTGTAACAGTTGCCCCTGCACCTGTAATTGCAGCGCCAATTGCTGCTCCAGTTTCAGCTCCTGCAGTTGTGGAGCCAACTCCTGCTGCAGCCAGTCCGGCAAAAGCTGAAGATACTTCCAAATACATTGCAGTAAAATCCCCAATGATTGGAACATTCTACCGTTCTTCCAGCCCTGAAAAACCACCTTTGGTTTCTGTTGGTGACGAAATTAAAAAGGGAGATGTTTTGTGTATTATCGAAGCAATGAAACTTTTTAATGAAATTGAGTCGGAATTCTCCGGTAAAATTGTAAAGGTTCTTGTTGACGACGCCTCTCCGGTTGAGTACGATCAAGCCCTTTATCTAATTGATCCAGCTTAGGTCCAGTTGAACCTAGCTTTGATGTAATACACCAACAATTTTTCTTCTATGAAATTGTTTAAGAAAATTCTTATCGCAAATCGCGGAGAAATTGCATTGCGCATTATCCGTACTTGCAAAGAAATGGGAATAAAAACAGTAGCGGTTTATTCTACAGCCGATCGGGATAGCTTGCATGTTCGTTTTGCAGATGAAGCCGTTTGTATAGGTCCACCTAAAAGTGCCGATAGCTATCTTAATATTCCTAACCTGATTTCAGCAGCTGAAATTACCAACGCTGATGCTATTCATCCGGGTTATGGTTTCCTTAGTGAAAATGCTAAATTCTCTGCAATTTGCCGAAAACATGGCATTAAATTTATCGGAGCTTCTCCTGAAATGATTGATGGAATGGGGGATAAAGCCTCTGCAAAGGATACCATGAAAAAAGCAGGTGTTCCAACCATACCGGGCTCTGATGGCTTGCTGAAAGATATCCCGGAAGCCAAAAAAATCGCTAAAAAAATAGGTTACCCCGTTATTTTGAAAGCTACTGCCGGAGGCGGAGGACGAGGGATGCGAGTGGTTTGGGAAGAAAAAGACCTGGAAAAAGCATACGATTCAGCCCGACAAGAAGCTGGTGCGGCATTCGGTAACGATGGAATGTATATGGAGAAGTTTATCGAAGAACCTCGCCACATCGAAATTCAAATTGTTGGAGACCAATTCGGTCAAGCCTGTCACCTCAGCGAAAGGGATTGTTCCATTCAACGTCGCCACCAAAAGCTAGTCGAAGAATCACCCTCGCCATTTATGATTCCCGAACTGAGAGATAAGATGGGAGAAGCTGCCATTAAAGCCGCTTTGGCTGTTAATTATGAAGGTCTCGGTACCATTGAATTTCTTGTTGATAAGCACCGGAATTTCTACTTTATGGAGATGAATACACGAATTCAGGTGGAACATCCGGTTACTGAAGAGGTAATTGATTACGACTTGGTTAAAGAACAAATTATGGTGGCTGCCGGTGCCAAAATGAGCGGTAATAATTATTACCCCAATTTGCATGCTATCGAATGCCGAATCAATGCCGAAGATCCTTTTAAAGGATTTATCCCAAGTCCCGGAAAAATTACAAGTTTTCATTCTCCTAAAGGACAAGGTGTTAGAGTGGATACCCACGTTTACAGCGGTTATACCATTCCTCCTTTTTACGATTCCATGATAGCTAAATTAATTGTTAAGGCTAGAACCAGACCCGAGGCTATTACCAAAATGTCTCGTGCTTTGGATGAGTTTATTGTAGAAGGAATTAAAACAACCGTGCCTTTTCATCAACGTTTGATGAAAGATGAAAACTTCCAAAAAGGTAATTACACCACCAAGTTTTTGGAGAGTTTTGACCTCAGCGAATAACCTTTTGGCCTTAGTATGGGAATGGAGTTGGAAAATTTAGACCGGGAATTTCAAAATAGAAAATGCTGTGTTCTGATTCCGACCTATAACAATGCTCAAGTTCTTCAAGCTGTTCTGTCCGACGTAATTCAGGTTACCAATCAAGTGTTGGTGGTAAACGATGGTTCAACCGACGCTACTACGGCTATTCTTGCTCAATTTCCTAAGATTCATGTTCTTGATAAAAAGCAGAACCAAGGAAAAGGAATGGCTCTTCGCGATGGCTTTCTGAAGGCCTGTGAACTGGGTTACGATTTTGCTATTACAATGGATAGTGACGGCCAGCACTATGCCTCGGATTTGGTTCATTTTATTAACCAACTTACAGAACATTCCAATGCCTTGATAATTGGTGCCAGGAACATGAACCAAAATGGAGTTCCGGGAAAAAGTAGTTTTGGAAATAAATTCTCTAACTTCTGGTTTAAGGTTGAAACAGGAAACGATTTGCCCGACACCCAAAGTGGTTTCCGATTGTATCCTATCCGTAAGTTAAGTTCTTTTCGTTGGATTACCAGAAAGTACGAATTTGAAATTGAAGTAATTGTTCGTGCAGCCTGGTCTGGAATTAATGTGTTTTGTATTCCAATTCAGGTGTATTATCCTCCTCAAGAAGAAAGAATTACCCATTTTCGCCCTTTCCGCGATTTTAGTCGAATCAGCGTTTTGAATACCTTTCTGGTGCTTATTGCCTTTTTATGGATTAAACCAAGAGACTTTTTTCTGGGTTTGATTAAAAAAAAGCCTAAGCAAATCTTAAAAGACCTGTTCGCCGATCCAAATGAATCAGAATATGTTAAAGCGTTTTCTGTTGGGTTTGGATTGTTTATGGGTATTTTCCCGGTTTGGGGATTACAATTGGTTATTGGAATTTTCCTATGCCAACTTTTTAAACTCAACAAAGCCTTATTTGTGCTTTTTGCCAATATTAGCTTTCCTATTAATATCCCATTCATAATTTGGTTAAGTCATCAAATGGGTGGATTTCTGGTTGCCAATCCCATGGCTTTCCCCTTTACTTCCGAAATTAAATTGGATGATATTCCAAAATTGGGTCAACAATATTTGATTGGTGCAGTTGCCCTTTCTTTTCTGGCAGGAATACTCGGTTTTTTCTTTTCCTTTCTTTTTATGAAAGTCGGATCCTTTTCCAAAAAGGCCTGATTATAAAAGTTAATACCTTATCCAATCGACTTTAGAATCATTCCAACCAAAAGTACGGTTAAACTAATCATGGCTATCGGCGCAAGTTGGGCTAAGTTGATGAGCTTTTTCATAGGATAAAATTTTGGTTGTTTATCGATACGGCCTTTCCGTATTTGTTTTCTATGATGGTACTTGCCCAATTAAGGTTTAATTCAGATGGTGCTATAGAAAGGTGAAATAGGATTAATGTGTTGATTTTCAATTCTATTTTTTTGAATACACAGAGTCCTCCTTAGCATTTTTTCAAATCAAACCATTTTATGCCAGTTCTAAGTTTGGATGGATGCCGAATGAAAAAAGATGCTCCGAAGCTTATAGGCACTTAAAATAATCAAATGGTTCTCTGCAGTCCAAACAACGATAAAGGGCCTTACATGCGGTTGATCCAAATTGACTAATCATTTCGGTATTAACGGAACGGCACAAAGGACATGCAATGGATTTAGTTTCACCCATTAAATAGGATTTATCCGGTGTAGTTTTTTCGGGTGGGGCAATGCCGTATTCTTGTAGTTTACGTTTCCCTTCTTCACTCATCCAATCGGTGGTCCAGGCAGGCGAATACACCAATTTGACCTTTACTTGGTGAAAATTGTTTTCGGCTAGGGTTTCAACTATTGCATCTTCAATAGCTTTCATTGCCGGACACCCGGTATAGGTTGGTGTAATGTCAATTTCAACCTCGTCATTTTCAAACCTTACATCCCTTACTATACCCAAATCTAAAATTGACAGAACCGGAACCTCAGGGTCTGGTACAGTTTCCAGAATGGAATAAATGGTTTGGGTTTCCATACGTAACTCTTACCAGTTTCCATCAGGTATGGAGCGAGGCAATGTCTGCATTTCTGCAAGAATATGCCCTAAAAATTCGGTATGTCGGCCTTGCCTTCCGCCGGATAGCATAAATTGTCCTTCCGGTAAATTAAGGGTGGCTTCCATTATATCCATTCTAACTTGTTTTTCCCATTCCGGTTTAATCAGTTGCAGGTCGAATGCGATTCCTTGATCAAATAGTAGAGTATCGTCGGGCAAATTTTCAAATAAATCACCTGTTAAATACCATAATTCTTGAATGGCATTTTGCATTCGGGTATGACTTTCGTCGGTTCCGTCACCTAGGCGAATCAACCATTCTTTGGAATGTCTTACATGGTAATTCGTTTCTTTCAAAGATTTTGCTGCAATTCCCGCAATCATTTCATCGCTTGAATTGGACAGTTTTTCAAACAGGAATTTAGCAAACAGACTGTAAAAATACTGCCTGACAATGGTTTGTCCAAAATCGCCATTGGGCTGTTCTACTAACAAACTATTCCGGTATTCACGCTCCCCTCTGAAAAAGGCCAATTTATCTTCATCCTTTCCCTGCCCTTCCAGTTCTCCGGCATAGGTTAAAAATGCCCGGGCTTGTCCTATCAAATCGAGGGAAATATTAGTTATTGCTATATCTTCTTCCAGGTAAGGGCCATGTCCACACCATTCTCCCAGTCGTTGACCCAATATTAAGGCCGAATCGCCTAGCCAAAGCACATATTCGAACAAGGCTTTTTGTTTTGTATCCATTGTTTTGTGACCTTAAAATTTCACCGAGCCGGTATTGTAAAACATGGGAGTGCGATAAATTTTGTCATTGGAAGGATCAAAGAAATAATCTTCCTCTGCCGGGCTATTGGCTGTTATTTGTTCAGAAGGCACCACCCAAATGCTTCGGCCTTCTAAACGGCGGGTATACACATCCCGTGCATTTTGTAAGGCTAATTCAGCATCCGGAGCATGCACACTACCAACATGTTCGTGGTGCTGGCCGGGTTTGGGTTGAATAAATACTTCGAAAAGTCGCATTGGTTTTTCGTTCGACATGGGTAATTGGGTGGGTTAAGGCTAAACAGCCATTTTTAAACTTCTTTTTTCGGCATAGGCTTGAGCTGCTTCTCGTACCCAGCGTCCGTTTTCATGCGCGTCAACACGAGCTTTCAAACGTTGCTTGTTGCAAATTCCGTTTCCATTAATCACCTGGAAAAATTCATCCCAATTGGGTTGTCCGTGTTCATAATGTTTGGTTTCTGCATTGTATTTCAAATCTTTGTCAGGTATTACCAAACCTATGGCTTCGGCTTGAGGAACCGTTCTGTCTATAAACCGTTGACGCAATTCATCATTGGTCATCAATTTTACTTTCCAGCGCAACAATTCTTCACTGTTTGGCGAATTTCCATCGGGTGGACCAAACATCATGAGCGATGGCCACCACCAACGATTCATGGCGTCTTGAGCCATTTGCTGTTGCTCCGGAGTGCCTTTCATCAGGGTTGCCATTATTTCATAGCCTTGCCTGTGGTGGAAATTTTCTTCTTTACATATGCGAATCATAGCCCTTGAATAAGGTCCGTATGAGCATTTTGCCAACAAAGTTTGATTTACTATTGCCGCACCATCTACCAGCCAGCCAATTGCTCCAATATCGGCCCAAGTTAGGGTTGGATAATTAAAAATGGAAGAGTATTTCGCCTTTCCTGCAAGCAATTGGTCTACCATTTCGCTTCTATCCATACCCAAGGTTTCTGCACCACAGTAAATATAGAGTCCGTGACCGCCTTCATCTTGAACTTTAGCTAGCAAAACCGCCTTTCTTTTCAAACTGGGAGCCCGGGTAATCCAGTTTCCTTCCGGAAGCATTCCTACCACTTCGCTATGCGCGTGTTGACTCATCATGCGTAGAAGTTGTTTTTTGTAACGTTCTGGCATCCAGTCTTTTGGCTCAATTTTTATTCCCTTCTCTAATTTTTCATTGAAGGCTTTTTCCAATTCTTCGATGGTTTTTTCCATAGTGCGAAAATAGGCTTTTTTAAAGAACTTTATACTGATCCAAGTCATTCTGTTTTCCAAAAATGATATTCGGTCGCTTTTTAATTGCCGTTTGGCCGGGGTTTGTTTTTTAATATTTAATTTTAGTTGGCGGGCCCCTTCCGCCTATAAGTCAAGTAATTTTACCCAACCCAAGTGCAAGGCGTTCAGGTCACGCTTTCGGCTGTAGTCCTCGTCGCATTTGGCTAGCGCCGCATGCGCCTGTGGGCTACTTGCCTCAATCGTTGCCCGGGGTGCGAACCCATGCGTATTGTTCAAATTCAAAGGTTGAAGGGTGTCTATTCCGGTTGGTGCAGAAAATACTCCACCATTGCAGGGTAACTTACAACTGTGCAGGGCAAAATATGTTTGCTTGGGGTTTAGGTCGGGTAGGGATAGAGGCAGTTACCCCACAGGACCACGCAGCGTTAGCAAGTGGGCCGAGGAGTAACGCCGAAAGCCCGGCCCCGAGCCCGATCAAGTTCAGATTCAACCGAAAAACCTTGTGCGAGGGGACCCGCCAACTAAAAAAAATAAATTCGGAAAACTGAAAAATTTTTAAAACCTTTTTTTCAACAATGTATGGAATTTCTGCCCTTCTGTCACGCCTTGTAAGGCAAATCTGACAAAACAAGTAGAACCTTGGAAAACTTACTGCCAATTTCAAAATGCCGGGCTGCGGGGATTGGTTTTTGAGAAAGTTTGAAAACTCTGATGCAAAACAGCATTGGAGCAAGCAAAATCAAATTAACTTCGCACTCCATTTTTTGACGACTAATGTTAGAATTTTTTAATGCCCTACTTTCCAAGATATTTGGTAAGAAATCAGATAAAGACGTTGCCGCTATAAAGCCAATTGTTGAGGAAATAAATATTGAATTTGATAAACTTAAAACCTTGTCGAACGATGCTTTGCGAGGTAAAACCATGCAATTTCGTCAAGAAATTCGAGATTATATTGCGGATGAAGTAGCTGAAATTGCTGCTTTAAAACAAAAAGCGGAGTTGGATACAACAGAGGAGAAGGAGCGTGAAGATTGCTTTAAAGAAATTGAAGAGATTGAAAAAAACAGAAGGGCCAAAATAAAGGAGAAATTGGAAGAATTGCTTCCACAGGCGTTTGCGGTATTGAAAGAAACTGCCCGTCGGTTCAAGGAAAATGATTACTTGGAAGTAACTGCTATGGATTTTGATAAATTGTTGGCAGTGCGCAAATCGAACGTGGTAATTGAGAACGATAAGGCAAAATGGGCCAATACCTGGAATGCCGGCGGAACCACCATAAAATGGGACATGGTTCATTATGATGTGCAGTTGATAGGAGGTATTGTGTTGCATCAGGGTAAAATTGCTGAGATGGCTACCGGGGAGGGAAAAACCTTGGTGGCAACCTTACCTATTTACTTAAATGCACTTCCGGGAGAAGGTTTGCATGTGGTAACTGTAAATAATTACCTAAGCCGACGCGACTGTGAATGGAACGCACCGTTGTTTGAGTTTCACGGCCTAACAACGGATTGTATTGATTACCACCAACCCAATAGCGAAGAAAGAAGACAAGCTTATTTGGCCGATATTACTTATGGAACTAACAATGAATTTGGTTTCGACTATTTGCGCGATAACATGGCAAGGAGTCCGGAAGAATTGGTTCAAAGAAGGCATAATTTCGCTATAGTGGATGAGGTAGACTCGGTATTGATTGACGATGCCAGAACACCTTTGATTATTTCTGGTCCGGTGCCACGGGGCGATAAACACGAATTTGTGGAGTTAAAACCCAAAGTTGAGCGCTTGGTTTCGGCACAGCGTAGTTATGTTCAAACTTGCCTAAGCGATGCAAAAAGACTTATTGCAGAAGGCAAGAAAGAAGAAGGTGGATTGGCCTTGTTGAGGGCACACCGGGGTGGTCCAAAAAACAAAGCATTGATTAAATATTTATCGGAAACCGGTGTAAAGCAAGTTTTGCAAAAAACAGAAGATTACTACATGGCCGATCAGCAAAAAGAAATGCCTAAAGCTGATGCTGAATTGTTTTTTGTAATAGATGAAAAGACCAATAGCATTGAAATGACGGAGAAAGGAATTGACCTGATTACAGGCAATTCAGAAGATTCCAGTTTCTTCATTCTACCGGATGTGGGCAGTGAAATAGCTGATATAGAAAAGCTTTCAATTCCCGATCAGGAGAAAATTGCAGCAAAAGAAAAGTTGATGTTGGATTTTTCGGTGAAGAGTGAACGGATTCATACGGTAAACCAATTGTTAAAAGCCTATGCCATGTTTGAGAAAGATGTGGAGTATGTGGTGATAGAAAACAAGGTGAAGATTGTGGATGAGCAAACCGGCCGTATAATGGAAGGAAGAAGGTATTCGGACGGACTTCACCAGGCAATTGAGGCCAAGGAAAATTTGAGAGTAGAAGATGCTACCCAAACCTTTGCCACCATTACCCTTCAGAATTACTTTAGGATGTATGAAAAGCTATCGGGTATGACCGGTACAGCGGAGACGGAAGCAGGAGAGTTTTGGGAGATTTACAAATTGGATGTAGTGGTAATTCCGACCAATAGGAATATTTCAAGGAAAGATATGGAAGACTTGGTATACAAAACCAAGCGGGAAAAATACAATGCGGTAATTGAAGAGGTTGTAAAATTAACTCAGGCCGGTCGTCCGGTATTGGTTGGTACAACTTCGGTAGAGATTTCGGAATTATTAAGCCGGATGTTGAAATTAAGGAATATTCAACACAACGTTTTGAATGCCAAATTGCACCAACGCGAAGCTGAGGTTGTTGCCATGGCAGGTAAGGCGGGAGCTGTAACTATTGCTACCAACATGGCCGGTAGGGGAACCGATATTAAATTGGGAGAAGGGGTAAAAGATGCCGGAGGTTTGGCTATTATTGGTACAGAAAGGCATGAAAGCCGTAGGGTTGACCGCCAGTTGAGAGGTCGTTCAGGAAGGCAGGGTGATCCGGGTACTTCCCAGTTTTTTGTATCGTTGGAAGATGATTTGATGCGGATGTTTGGTTCGGATCGAATTGCCAAGTTGATGGATAGAATGGGTCATCAGGAAGGTGACGTGATTCAACACAGCATGGTAACCAATAGTATAGAAAGGGCTCAGAAGAAAGTGGAAGAGAATAACTTTGGTATTCGTAAACGTCTTTTGGAATATGATGATGTAATGAATAGCCAACGGGAAGTTATTTATTCGAAAAGGAAGAATGCCTTGTTTGGAGATAAGCTGGCCATGGATATTTCGCATCAGATGTATGATGTTGCGGATCATATTGTGGGAGAGTACAAGGAATTGAAAAACTATGAAGGTTTCAGATTGGAATTAATTCGGGTACTTGGCATTGATGCACCATTTGAAGAGAATACCTTTTTGAAAGAAGATGCACAATCCTTGGGTGAAAAAGTATACCACGCTGCTTATCAGCATTATCACGACAAAAAAGAAGCGTTGGCTAGTCGGGTTTGGCCAGTTGTGAAGAACGTTTACGAAACGTCAGGACATGATTTTGAGAATATGTTGGTGCCAATTACCGATGGAATAAAAAACATGCAAGTGTTGGTACATTTGAAACGTGCGTATGAAAGTCAGGGTAAGGAAGTGGTTAAAGCATTTGAGAAATCGGTAGTGTTGGCTATTATAGATGAGGCATGGAAAGAGCATTTGCGTGCGATGGATGAATTGAAACACGATGTACAAGGGGCAGTTTACGAGCAAAAGGATCCATTGTTGATTTACAAATTTGAGGCATTTAAGTTATTTAAAACCTTGTTGAATATAAACAATAAGGAGATAGTTACCTTTTTAGTGAAGGGGAATTTACCTCAGCAAGAAAACGTTCCAATTTCGCCTCCACCACGAATTCAGCAGCAACCTAAGGAGCGAATTGTAGCTTCGAAGGAGGAATATGTATCCAGTTCAACTTCCGGTCCGGAAGGAGGTGCACCGCCGGCTCCGGCTCCTGTTCAGAAGACTTCACCAATAAAAGTTGAACCCAAAATTGGCAGAAATGACCCTTGTCCTTGCGGAAGTGGCAAGAAGTTTAAACAATGCCATGGAAAAGATGTTTTAGTTTAATAGCACAAAATTACCATCATGCTTACCTTACAGCAGATTAGAGAAAATCAGGACGAGATTATTAAGCGTTTAAAGAAGCGTAATTTCGATCCAACCGAAACCATATTAAAGATTGTTGAAGTAGATAATAGGAGGAAGGCCGCTCAAACCGAGACTGACGCTATGTTGGCAGAGTCCAATCAACTGTCGAAACAGATTGGGGACTTATTTAAATCGGGCAAGGCCTCCGAAACGGCAGAATTAAAAGAAAGGACCGTTGTATTAAAGGCAGCTATTTCGGAGAAAGAGAATGAGAAAAAGCAGGCAGAGCTTGACTTGCAGGAGTTATTGGTTTCCCTTCCGAATGCACCACACCTTTCAGTTCCTGAAGGGAAAGGTGCGGATGATAATTTAACCATTTTCACTCATGGAGAAATTCCGGAATTAGGAGAGCATGCATTACCACATTGGGAATTGGCAGCAAAATATGATTTGATAGATTTTGAGTTAGGTGTGAAAATTACCGGAGCCGGATTTCCTGTTTACAAAGGAAAAGGAGCTCGATTACAAAGAGCACTAATTAATTTTTTCTTGGATCGTGCAACAGAAGCAGGATACCGGGAAATGCAACCTCCTCATGTAGTAAATGAAGACAGTGGTTTTGGAACCGGTCAATTGCCTGATAAGGAAGGACAGATGTATCATGTAGGAGTAGATAATTTATACTTAATTCCAACTGCAGAGGTTCCTGTAACTAACTTCTACAGGGATGTAATATTATCGGAGAAGGAATTGCCAATTCGAAATACAGCCTACACCCCATGTTTTAGAAGAGAAGCCGGCAGTTACGGAAAGGATGTAAGAGGTTTGAACCGTCTTCATCAATTTGATAAGGTTGAGATAGTGCAAATTCAGCATCCGGATAAAAGTTATGAAACTTTGGAGCAAATGCGAGAATATGTTGCCGGTTTGTTGAAAGAATTGGAATTGCCATTTAGGACCTTGAAATTATGCGGTGGTGATATGGGAACTGCTTCGGCTTTAACTTACGATATGGAGGTTTATAGTGCAGCTCAGAAACGTTGGTTAGAAGTGAGTTCTATTTCTAATTTTGAAACCTACCAAAGCAATCGTCTAAAACTAAGGTTTAGAGATTCGGATGGTAAAACCAGGTTGGCTCATACTTTAAATGGAAGCGCATTGGCTTTACCAAGAATTGTAGCCTCATTGTTAGAGAATTTTCAATTTGATGGAGGTATTCGAATTCCCAAAGCATTGGTTCCATATACCGGTTTTGAAACGATTAAGTAATTGATGGTTCGGGTATCGGCAGTTTCTTATACCAATTCTATTCCGTTTGTTTATGGTTTGCAGCATTCTTCTATTCATAGCCAAATAGAATTATCTTTGGATATTCCGAGCCTATGTGCAGAGAAATTGTTGCAGGGAAAGGCCGACATAGGATTAATTCCTGCTGCGGTGCTTCCACAAATGAAAGAGGGTGAAATTCTTTCAGATTTCTGCATTGGTGCAGATGGACCTGTAGACACGGTCATGTTGTACAGCCAGGTTCCATTAGCTGAGATTAAGCAAATTTGGTTAGATTTTCAGAGTAGAACAAGTGTTCAGTTGGTGCAGGTATTATGCAAAGAATGGTGGAAGATTTCGCCTGAGTTTTTGCAGGCAACTCATGGATATGAAGACCGAATTGAAGGAAATGTTGCAGGAGTGATTATAGGTGATAGGTGTTTTAACCAGGTCAATAAGTTTCCATATTCCTATGATTTATCTGAAAATTGGAAACTTTTAACGGGTTTACCCTTTGTATTTGCTGTTTGGTACAGTCGAATTCCATTGGATGAATTAGTTAAGAAGGAGTTTTCAGAAGGTTTGAAATTCGGATTGGAGAAGAGGGGAGAGGCTTTAAAGGAATTGTTAAATCCGAATATTCCAATGGAAACGGCATTTAATTATATAAATAATCGAATATCCTATGATTTAGATTCTAGCAAGCGACAAGGCTTGGATTTATTTCTTTCTAAATTGTAATTTCTACCCAAGATGTCATTAGAAAATATCCTTAAAACCCGCAGTAATAATCAGTGTGAATTATGTGGATCAAGTTCCACCTTAAGTTTAGTATTGGTTAAGCCACAAACCACACCAACCGAACAGAATTCCTTTATGGCTTGTTCGAAATGTCAATCGGAAATAGAATCCAAGGAAACGGATCCTAATCACTGGCGTTGTTTATCTTCATCTATTTGGAGTGAGGTTCCGGGGGTTCAAGTGGTGTCTTATCGAATGCTTCATCGGTTAAAAGGAGAATCTTGGGCTCAGGATTTATTAGATTCCATGTATTTGGATGATGAAACCTTGGCTTGGGCCAATGCAGGTTTAACGGAGGAGCATGAAGAAGTAGGAGATTTGCATTTGGATTCCAATGGTAATCAATTACAGACCGGCGATACAGTTGTTTTAATAAAGTCCTTGGATGTAAAAGGTTCTACCTTGAATGCCAAAATGGGTACAGTTGTTAAAAATATCCGATTAGTAGAAAATAATAACACCCAAATTGAAGGGAAGATTGACGGACAAGTAATTGTGATATTAACAAAATACGTTCGAAAGCAAGGTTAGTAGCCAAGTTGCATATTTATAGATGCATAGCTTTTTATGCCTTAAAAAGTGGAAATAAGAGTATTTTTTAAGGCTTTCGTGTTGTTTGAGAAACTTTGACGGAAGCAATGCGTTTATTTAAGTCAATCGGGTTATGACAATTCGATTGGCTTTAATACATGAGTATTTCAAGTTTACGATTTCCTATCATTATTCGTATGGCTGCTACTTGGGCCATAGTGGTAGGAGTATGGGTTATTATTGGTTGGATTTTGGGTCAGGAGGCTATGAAGACCTCGTTAAAGGATGGTTCAACTATGAAGTTTAATACTGCGATTTGCAGTATTTTATGCGGTTTAACTATTTGGATGCAGACCTTTGAGAATCCAAAGATTAGAAGAATTGGAAAGGTTTTCCCTATAATTTTTGTTTGCTTATCATTCCTTTCTTTGTTTCAGACCTACTTTAACGTAAATTTAGGGATAGATGAATTGGTATTTACCGATTATGTTTCTCGAGCAAAAGGCTTACCTCATCCCGGCAGAACCAGTACTGCATTGTCAATTACCTTTCTGTTTTTGGGATTAGGATTAATAAAATATGATAGTTCTAATTTATGGGAGCGTAAGGTTTCACAATGGGCCTTTCACGCGGTTTCCGTATTTACCTTTATTTTTATTTTAAGTTATTTGTATGAAGTTCCTTATTTGAGTAAAATCCTCATCATAGGAACAATGACCTTGCATTCGGCGGTTTTAACTTTTAGTCTTTCAATTATTTGTTCCCTTTTTAATGATGATTTAGCATTTACGGGTTTGTTTTTGGAAAACACTTCCGGAAGTAGAATGGCGCGAAGAATATTTCCGGGAGTTATGGTAACCATTATTTTATTAGGATTATTTCGAGCAAGTACCATCAGCAAAGAAAGTTTGATAGGTGTGGAATTCGGAATCGCCTTATTTAGTATAGGTTTTATGGTCATAGGATTACTGATTTTGTCCATTTCTTCCTATTACCTCAATCAAATGGAAGAGCGTAAGAATGATGCAGAGGAATCGCTTAGGCAGTTGAATAAGGATTTAGAACTTACAATCAGGAAACGGACCTTGGAATTGAATCAATTGAATGAAAGGTTTAATCTGGCTACTTCCGGAGCCAAGGTGGGTGTTTGGGATATTTCAATTAAGGATAGGAGAGTTGTTGGCAATCAGGTATTTTATGAAATTTGGGGATTCCCACCTGATACCAAGTCCATCTTGTTGGATGATTTATCGGCGAGAATTCATCCGGAGGATAGGGAAAAAACGTTGTCCAAATTTTGGGAGGTTGCTACTCAAAAATCAAGGATAGATTTCGAACACCGAATTTTAGTTGATGGTCATGAAAAGTATATCAAGGTAAGTGGTGCCATGGAGTATGATGAGAATGGTGTTGCCTTTCGTGGTGTTGGTATTCATACGGATATAACCGCGCAAAAATTATTGGAACATGACTTAAAGGTTAGCTATGAACAAATAAAAACCTTTATTGAAGAAGCACCAACAGCGTTAGCCATGTTTGATAAGGAAATTCGATATTTGTCCGTTTCCAAAAGGTGGTTGCAGGATTATGGCCTGGTTGGAACCAATGTTATCGGACGTTCTCATTATGAGGTATTTCCTGAAATTGGGGAGGATTGGAAAAGAATACATCAAAATTGTTTAAATGGTGAAAGGGATGTGAATACCGGAAGTCCTTTTTATCGCGCAGATGGCAGTGTGCAATGGTTATCTTGGGTAGTTTGTCCTTGGTATGTTTCGGAAGGCGAAGTTGGTGGAATTTTAATGCATACAGTAGATATTACTGCAGAAAGGGTACATATGGAAAAGTTAAGGCAAAGTGAAGAAAAGTACCATAAAATGGTTGAAGAGGTAGAGGATTATGCAATTTTATTATTAGATAATGAAGGGAAAATTACCAACTGGAATAAAGGCGCCGAACTAATTAAAGGATATCAAACAGAAGATATTCTCGGAAAAAGTCATAAACAATTTTATACGGAGGAAGACATTCTTCAAGGCTTGCCCGAACATTTGCTTAAAAAGGCCAGAATAGAAGGAAAAGTACAGGATGAAGGTTGGAGGGTGAAAAAGGATGGCACTATGTTTTGGGCTAGTATTTCTATAACTGCTTTATCGGATCGAAATGGAAATACGATAGGATTTTCGAAATTAACCAAGGATATAACACATAAAAAACTTGCGGAAGATAAGCTTAAGAAAGCCAAAGAA
>JAIBAJ010000038.1 GCA_019695265.1 Bacteroidia bacterium
TAAATTTCATGCATAAATATACTGAAAATCAATGTATTGTGAATTTATTATCGGGTAAGTTATTAACAATCAGTAAGTTACAAAAAGGAGGGCTTTTTAGACAAACTGACGATAGAGGCAAGTAGCTTGGCGGACTCCGCAGTGCTAACGAAGGAGGACGACAACTACAGCCGATAGCGCGACACTACCGCCTTGCACGGCTGTCATTTGATTTTGCAAATTTGTAGGGCGGTAGTGGACCCGCCAAAAAAAATAAAAATTTTCCTAATCAGGGAATCTGAAAAACATCTAACATCTAAGGCCTAACCTCTATTTAAACAACTGCACCATCTCCAAAATTTTTTGTTTGAAGGGTTTCTGAACCGGCAATTCCTTGATCGGGTGCCTGATAACGATAGAATCGACCTTCAACAATTGTATATAGGCAGAATTGACAGCATAACTGCGGTGGATTTTCACGAATTGATTAGGACTTATTTCATCCAAAAAATCATCCATTTTCGTTCGCACCAAATAGGACTGAGAAGCAGTAAACAAAGTCAGGTAAACATTTTCGCTCTGCACATACACTATATCTTTCACCTCCACTTTGTGATAAGCATCGTCCTTTTTTACAAAAATAAAATCCTTGAATTTGGGCTTTAACTTATTTTCTTCCCTTGGTTGGTTATACTGCTCAAAAGCTACTTCGATCGAACTATAAAGCGAATGCTCATCAAAGGGCTTAACCAGGTAACCCAAGGGTTTGGTTAACTTGGCCCTATCCACTGTGGCCTTGTCGGAATTGGCGGTAAGAAAAATAAAAGGAATGGCTTTGTTTTCCTGCATCCATCGAGCCACATCCACCCCATCTTTTGTTTCACCAAGGTTGATATCGATTAGGACAAAATCTATTTCCAGGCTCGTTAAACAATCAATAGCCCTGGCATAACCCGGGGCTGAAAACACAACAGTATAGCCAAGTTTTTCCAAAGCTTCCTTGATGCTGTCGGCAATCAAAAAATCGTCTTCAATTATTCCTATTCGTAAATCGGCCATTCGCTATTTAAACTGAAAGGTAAATGTACTAGGTTTTTGTTGGTATACAAGTTGTCCGCCCAATTGTTGGCTAAGGAGTTTAATCAATTTCAAGCCCAGGGTTCGGGAAGGCTGTTGGAATACCTGCTCTTCGAAGCCCTGACCGGAATCGGAATAGCTTAATTCCCATTTTAATTCTTCTCCTGTCGGTAAATGCTTCAACTGAATTTGAATAATTCCTGCTTTTCCTTGGTTAAAGGCATATTTAAAGGAATTGGTAATCCATTCATTCACCATTAAACCCATAGGAATGGCCTTGTCGATGAGTAGATAACATTCATCCATGTTCAACTGTATGCTAATTTCCTTGGATTTGTCTTGGTATATGGGTTGTATCTGTTGGACTAAATCCTGTACAAAGGCCGAAAATTCTACCGTTTCCAATCCATCGCTTTGATAAAGTTTTTGGTGCAGCAAGGCAATGGAACGAACACGGCTTTGGCTTTCCTGTATGGCTTTTTTGGCATTTTCGTCTTGCAAGGAATTCGCTTGCAGCATAAGCAGACTGGATATGGTTTGGAGGTTGTTTTTTACCCGGTGGTGAATTTCCTTGAGCAGCATTTCTTTCTCTTTAAGAAGACCTTCCTTTTCTTCCAGGGTTTGTTCGATTTTGCCTTTTTGTTCCCTTAATTCTTCGGTACGTTCGGCTATGGTTTGCTCCAAGCGGGTGTTTTCCTCCTTGAGCTTGTTTTCTCGCCATTTAATGTAACCCCAAACCAGTGCAATGGTAAACAAAACCATTAGGATTATAAACCAATTGCTTTCCCACCAGGGTTTTGCTATCAGGATAGGAATTTTCATTTCAGAAACTATCCCTGTATCGGAATCACGGTAGCAACGCACGTGCAATTCATAGGAGTTTCCCGGCTTCAAATTGGTAAAGCTTACGGTTCCTGTCTGACTAGGAGCGGTCCAAACACTATCTTGTCCTTTTAATAGGAATTGGTACCAAACCTTATGGGTGGTGCAGGCATTAAAGGACAAATCCAGGTTATTCCTGTAATAAGGAAGTTCCAGACGAAATCTTCCCGAGTTAATGGAATCCCCCACCTTAAACTGTTCTAAACTTTCAGGCATGCGATTTATAAGAATGGAAGCCAGGCTGAGCTTTAATCCATCCAAGGGCAAAGGCTTTTCTTCGGGTTTATAAACGACCAGTCCTTTTACCGAACCCAATAGCAGCCCATTGGGGAAGGGCAAAAGTCCGTTGGGATTGATGGTAACCGGATTAAATCCATCCCCATCGCCGAAGCGTTTGATGGCCCAATTCTTTCCTGTTGGATAAATTTTCGAAAACCCTTCATCACCGCCTGTCCATAAACAATGTCGGTTTGGGTCATAAACCAATCCGGGGACAAAATCGCTAGACAAGCCATCGGAACTTTTCAAAAATGCTTTAAATGCATGGTCTGTGGCAGGTTTATGCCAAATGCCCTGGTCGCCTGTACCAACATAAAGGGTGTGGTGCTCATCTTCGGTAATAGACCATACTGCGCTTTTTGCCAATGTTTTTTCCTGCACAAATTGTCCTTGTTGGTTCATTTGCCAGAGTCCCTGATCTTGAGAGCCAATCCATAAATTTCCGGCATGGTCTTTAAATAGTGTTAAGATGTTTTTGGCCGTAATTCCGTTTGAATCTTCCACATAACTCATTTTTCCTGTTTTATCTACCTTGACCAAACCCAGGCCATAATTGGCAATCCAGGCCGTTCCGGAGGCATCGAAGCAAACTTTTTGGCTGCTGTACAGGCTATTTCCCTGAGTATCCTTAATTTCTTTCTTCAACCGTAAATTACCTTTAGAAAAGGAAAATACTGCCGCCCCATTATTGGAACAAATCCATAGTTGGCCGGAAGGGTCAAAGGCAAGGTCATTTATTCCTTCCTCAAAATAAGCCAGGCCTACATCCAATTTATTGAACTCCCTGGAATTGCCGGGTTGAAATAAAAAAAGACCGGAGGCTGTACCCAGCAAATAGGCATCTTTACCATATGAAAGCAGGCATGTTAGATTAGGGTTTTTCAATCCGTGGGTTTCAGAATAGGTCACAAAGCATTCGTTTCGTAACACATTTACCCCACCGTAAAGGGTTCCAATCCACACAGCGTTTTCATAATCAACCATTACGGTTTGGACTGCTTCCACCGAAAGACCTTCAGATTTACCAAAACGTTTGAATTTACCAGTTTGAGGCGAATATTGAAGCAAACCGTGACTGGTAGCTAACCACAATTTACCCCTTTTATCTATTGCCAATCCGCCAATGAAATCGGCATCGGCAGGAGGTGGTAAAGGAATAAGTTGGGTTTGTCCTTGTCGGTTTAGTTTTAGTAAGGTTACAGAGGTAGAACCAAACCAGGCATTACCATTGTTATCCCTAGTGGCGCTGAAGAAAACTTTATCTGATAAACGGGAAGCTGCTACCGAATAAAAGTGATTGTTTTCAAAGTACATTAAACCCTTTTCGGTACCTATATAGAGTTTTTCATCCCAAAAAAGCAAGGAATAACAAGTGTTTGAAGCCAAACCCTCTTTGGTAGTATAATGAGAGAATGTATTGTTTTGAAAGCAATAAATTCCATTTTCCCCGGTAGCGAACCAAATGGCACCGGAGGCATCTTCAGCGATGGAATAAACTACTCCGTCACAAAGTCCTTCTTTTTCTCCGTACAATTTGAATTGTCCTTGTTGGAAGCGGTTTACCCCTTTTTCACTTCCCAACCAGAGTTCGCCTGAACTAGACTGAAAGCAATAGGTAAGAAAATTGGAAGAAAGTCCGAGGTTTTGGTTAAAGCATTGAAAGTTTTTTCCATCAAACAGGTTGGCCCCACCGCCCTGGGTAGCCATCCATACTTGTCCTTTCGTATCCTGAAAGAGGTGATTGACACTGGCATTGTTCATACCATCCGAAACCGAAAATTGGCGAATGGGGTAGTGTTGGGCTGATAAATAGGCAAATGGTGAAAACCAGATTAAAACAACTAAAAGGCACAGAAAACCGGCAAACCTTTTCAATTTTTGTCTAATTTAATGGCTAAAAAATCAAAAAACACCTACTTAGCGAATTGAAGTCCTTTAATAAACTTAAAATCCTTACTGTTAAAAGTTAGCAAAGCTGCATTGTTTTCCAAACAAGTTGCTGCAATAAGAGCATCAGGTAAAAACAAGCGACGAGCAGGTGAACTATAGGTGTCTACCAATTTTAATGCCCTTTCACCAATTGATTTAGAAAGAGGAATTATTGTATGATCTTCGGTAATAGCTGCAACAACTTTCTTTTTGTTTTTATCGGTGGCACCAACTGAAAGCTCAATAATACTTACAATTGAAATATAAATAGATAATTTGTACTTTCTTAGCATGGAGAGGGCCATCTCATTCCCTCGAATAGCTGCAATAAAAATATTGGTATCAACGATTACCATCCTTTGGTTCTTTTTTCAATACCGCCGTATCTTAAGGTATCAGCATCCATTTCCCAATCAGGACAACTGCCAAAATAGGTAAAGCTTGGTTCTTTTCTTTTCTTTTGCTCCACCTTCCCTTTTGTTTTGGACAAACTCACCTCTACAAAATCCAAATCTTTTAAAAAGGCTAAAAAATGTTGAGCCTTACTATCATCTACTTTTATTTGTAAGTCCATTTTAAACTGCTTTGTTTAACAAAGGTAGGAATAAATATCCTTTTTTCATCACCTAGAGTAATTTTCATGTATTCCCATTGCAGAAGGATAGCTATTTAAGAGAAAACAAGGCTCCGTCAGGATGTTTAGGATTATAGATTAAGGTGTTTTCAGCGGGAACCACAGCCAAGTCCATTCCTTCGATAGGTATAGCCCCTAGCAAAGGTTCAGTATTTCCCGGTAGAACAAAGGCATCGGTATAACAGGAACGGTTTCCAAAACTAACTTTAATTCCACCAACCAATTCCTTGGTGCTGATTGTCCCGTCTGCCAACGAAACTTGCATTGGAATCCCTATTTTTAGACCTAGTTTAGTTCGAATTTCTTCATTTATTGCCAATCGTATAGATCCGGTATCAACCATCATATCAACAGTTAATTCGCGGATTTGATCTTGTGGAATCAGACCTTCTCCAAACTTATATTCATCGTATTGATTCGTTAATTTTAGTGTAGCGTAGGTTAGTCCCATTTTTTTGAAAATTGTTTTCAAATTTAAAACAAAATCCATTGCATACATCCATACAATATAGCAAACTATGCCACGAAGTAGTATTTATTCATCAGAAAGTCTGGGTTTTTCAACCGGTATAAATAGCTTTTCATCATAAGATTGGCCATTTAGATTCGCGTAGCTTCCTTTGGAATAGCAAATTAAAAATACAGGTTTTCCGTGAGACTGTTTACACCTATATCAGCGATAGATTTACAGAGCCCATCACCGAAGAAAAAGAAGCGTTGGAAAGGGTTGGGTGATGATGGAATGGAGAAATTAACAGACAGGGAGTTGGAGGTGTTGGAATTGATAGTGGAAGGTTTATCGAGCAAGATGATAGCCCAACGCCTCAACCTAAGTTTGGACACGGTAGAAACCCACCGCCGCAACCTGATTCGCAAAACCAAATCAGGCAATATGGTGGAGGTGGTAGTGAAGGGGTTTAGGAAGGGATGGGTGAGGTAGAATTGTAAAAACATGGAACAACAAGAAAATAAACGACCAAGTATGCCCACACCGGAGGAGTTGGAAGCCATGATGGTGGTACCGGCTTGGTTGGTGCATGGGGGAATTGTTCTATTGCAATGGCTTATTTATGGTTTACCCTTGGTTTTATTGGCCTTACCAATTATTTATTTGGAAGGATGGGTTTTGAAATTATTGGTTTTGGCATCAACTCCTTTGGTTTACAGTTTATTGTTTGGAGTAACAGCAGGAATATTAAGCAGGCCATTTCAGGCAGGAATAATAAAAGGCGTATTTCCACGAGATGTGCGCTTTCCAATATATGCCATGCGTCGTTTGTACGGCATTTGCTGGACCAGTGTGTATTACTTCAAACCGGTTTATGGAATAATACTTTCTATGCCTTGGTTTAAGGCTGTTGTTTTTAGGTTATTTGGGTATAAGGGGTCGTTGAATTTTAACTTAGCTCCTGATACTTGGATTAGAGATCTTCCTTTATTAAAAGTAGAGGAGGGAGCTTATGCCGCAAATCGATCTACGATTGGAACTAATATCTGCTTAGGTGATGGAAATATTATTGTTGGAGGTGTAACTTTAAAAAAGAAAGCTATGATAGGTCACTTATCCATGGTTGGTGTAGGAGTTAGATTGGGTGAGAATAGTGAAATAGGTGTAGGTTGTATGCTAGGATTAAAAACTGACCTAGGCAATAATTCTTCAATCGACCCTGGATGTGTAATTAGTCATAGAGTAAAAATTGGTCAAAATAGTAAAATTGGAGCTGATAGTTTTATTGGTAATGAAGTAATCATTGGCGACAACATTACAATTCCTTCCAACACCCAGATACCAGACAAGGCGGAGGTATTGACGCAGGAGGATGTGGAGAGGTGGGTAAGGAAGGGGGAGAAAAATGAAATAATAAATAATAATAAAACCCAGGTAGCCGAAAAGGGGAAATAGAGTAGGCGAAAAAAATAATTTAAAATGAAAACTTTTCATGTTTATTTAATTGCAGGTCCAAGTCAAACTGACGTACCACCCATTCCAATTGTAGTTAAAGCTGATAATTATGCTGCTGAAAAAAGACAATTTGGTAGCAATGGAGTAGTAGATTCAATTTATTTATTTTGGAATGGAAATGACAGAAATACAGGTGGTGTGGCAGATTTTCCAAAGGATAAAGTTTTGGGTATAGTTCAACAATAATCTAAATAATAAACATAATTAAACTCAGTTGGCCAAAAAGGGGAAAAATTCCTAAATCCGATATTTGAGCCAGAAAAGTTGAATTATTGGTTGATACCGGAGCTTACAATCTTTCTATAAATACCGAATAGACAAATTGTATAGTCCAATTTTATGTTTAAGTTTTCTTGAAAAATGGCCTAACATTTTGTATCCTCGGTATTTACCAATGATAATTCTCGAAATAGCCATTGAACTATTTCTTAAATAACATTGGAATAACGAGGAGCTTGCTACCCAATTAGGTCTTGAAATAACCGGAAAACAAGCCTTTGAACTGTCCGATGGAGAGATCAAAACTTTCGGAATAGCCGAACCGGTAGAGATAAGGTTTAATTACAGAACGACCTCCTGCAGTCCGGTGGTATTGGCGGGAAAAACTGAAATGGTGCTCGGCTGCATTCCGCTCGAAGATATGGACCTTATCATTGATCCACGTAAAGAACTATTGGATATTCCGGCAGATAGACCTTTCATGGCAAAAAAGAAGCTGAAATAGAAGAAACGGATTGTTTCATTTAACGGATTTGGGGTTCTTTAATAGCTTAGCAAATATGAACTTCAATTTATTAATCTAACAAATCCTTAAATTTTATACTATTTTGCTTATGGATTTAATATCCGCTAAAATCCTATTATCCAACCCAAATCTAGCCAACCTTCATTCAATAGAAACAACTTCATTGGTTGATACTGGAGCATTGTTTCTTTGTATTCCTGAACATATAGCCATACAACTGCAACTTAAAGAATTCGAAAAAAAGGAAGTAACCATTGCAGATGGAAGCAAAAAATTAGTTCCCTATGTTGGTCCTATAAAAGTAAATTTCGAAAACAGGATGTGTCTCACCGGAGCCTTGGTCATAGGTGAAACCGTATTGCTTGGTGCAATCCCAATCGAAGATATGGATTTGATTATTCATCCGGCCCAGTTAAAACTAATGGTAAATCTCGCCTACCCCAATATTCCGGGTGCTTTAGTTATGTAGTTGTTTGGGAAGTATATAATACTTAACTAACAAATACCAATCTGAGCAAAGCAAAGCGCTTTTTAACCTTTCGAATAATCGAAAATCCCTCTCACGGAAAACCCTTATTTTTATATTCTATTTCTTTCAACTTTAAAACAAGAAAAGCTTTGGCATATATTTGTTCCTGCCCTTTCTAAAAATACTTATGCCCCGCGTTCTCCTTTCTTTCCTGTTTCTCAATTTTTCTTTCCTTCTTGCCTACGCTCAACCTGGTGGGCTCGACCTTTCCTTTGCCCCCCAATTAGGAGCCGATGATGATGTGCAGGATATTGAAACAGAAACTGAAGGTAAAATTTATATTGGTGGTGATTTCATTTATTACAATGGAAACTACTCTCCCCGTATTGCCAGACTTAATTCGGATGGGAGTTTAGATTCTTCCTTCCATGTGGGAGATGGATTGGATGGTAGGTTGCGAAAAATTGCATTTCAAACAGATGGGAAAATTTTGTTGGCCGGGGATTTTAATACCTATAATTTTAATCCTTCCAAAGGAATAGTCCGGGTTTTTCCTTCCGGTGAAATCGATTCCAGTTTTCATGTTGGAACAGGTATAAATAATCGGGGAATTACACTTGCGGTTCAGCCCGATCAACGAATTTTAGTAGGGGGCAGTTTCACGGTATACAATGGTGTAACTGTTACTCGTTTAATACGCCTCTTACCTAATGGGGCCCTTGATTCTACCTTCAATTTTGCCAATGGTCCCAATGGAACGGTTGAAGAAATTTTACTACAATCTGATGGGAAAATTATAATTGGAGGTGATTTTACTCAGATAGGTTCCAACTATAGACTCAGGGTGGCCCGTCTCAATTCGGATGGCATTCTTGATCCAACCTTTGGCAATGGTTTTGGTCTAAGTGCTGTCGTTTTTGCTATGGAAACTTCACCCAATAATAAACTCATGGTAGGAGGAAACTTTAATTCCTACAACCTTCAAACTTCCTGTAAAGTGGCCCGATTAAATGGAGATGGCAACCTGGACAATTCTTATCCTGTTGGAAATGGTGCGGATTCATACGTTTTCGACCTTAAAGTATTGAATGATGGATCGGTTTTAATTGCTGGTACATTTACCAGTTTTAGAGGTAATCCATTTCCACGTTTGGTAAAAACTGATTCTGTTTGTACCGAAGATTTTGACTTTAACCCGGGTGGAAGTGGAGCCGATGAAACTATAAATTCAATTGCTATTCAACCCGATGGGAAAATCCTAATTGGAGGTGTTTTCCAAAATTATAATGGAATACAGCGTAAACGCATCGCCCGCCTTTACACCTGCCTCACCCCTCAACCCGCCTCCATTCTAGGTCCCGATTCCATTCTGTGCGCCGGTACCTACACCTATTCTGTTCCTGCAGTTGCGGAAGCCCAATCCTACCAATGGACCCTGCCAAGCGGCTGGACCGGCAGTTCCGATTCTACTTCCATTACCGTGGTAGCCAATGGAAGCGGAACTATTTCCGTCAAAGCATTTTCAGACTCTTGCGGATACAGTTATGCAACTACCTTGGATGTTTACCAAACCCAAATTGCTACTCCCGAAATATGCCTTGTTACAGTGGATTCCGCTTCTACCCATACCATTGTTCTGTGGGAAAAACCTGTTACCAGTTTAATCGATAGTTTTTTTGTGCATAGACTGGTCTCTACAAATTTCTATCAAAAAGTTGGTTCTGTAGCCTATGATTCTTTGTCTGTTTTCCACGATTACGGCGCTGACCCAAATTCAACGTATTACTTTTATAAACTTTCAGCCTTGGATGCCTGCGGTGTGGAGTCAGACAAAAGCCCTTACCATAAAACCATCCACCTCCAGGACCAATTAAATGGTAATTTCAATTGGAATTTTTACGAAATCGAGGATGCCTCCAATCCGGTAGTAAATTTTAAATTGTACCGCGCTAACCAACCCAGTTCACCTTTCAATCAAATTGGTTTTATTCCCGGAGTTACCAACCAGTTTACAGACCCACAATATACCCAATTCGACAGCTCCAGTTATGTGTTGGATGTGGATTGGTCAATTGCCTGTAACCCAACCCGTACGGTGAATACCACCCGGAGCAATATCAGGCATAAATACATCATCAATGCTGTGGACGAAAAGGAAACCGATGCTTTCGATCTGTTTCCTAACCCGGCCCAAAACATACTGTATATAAGGTCAAAAGGGGCAAATAGGATTCATTTGTTTAATAACCTGGGACAAGAAGTTCGAACTATTCAAGCTGGTCAAAAAGAATTGGTTGAAGTGCCAATCAGTAACCTGGCTTCTGGATTGTATCAACTTATAATTGAAACAGAAAAATCAAGTTATAGCACCAAGTTTATTTTAGAATAAGGAATTGTTTTTACCTACATTTGCCTAATGGGAGAACTGAAAATAAGCAGAAAATTATTGCTATTTGCAGGTTCCAAAGGCGAACAAAAGCTCTACACTTTATTTGATAGTGGGGCCAATCTATCCTGCATCCATCCCGATTTTGCCCAAAATTTAGCTACCTTGGATTCCTTGGGAAGGCCTCGGAAAATTGCCACCGCAGCAGAAGGTCATTTTATCGAAGTAAAAAATAGGATTTCAGTTGATTTTTACATTGATGATGTCTTGTTGAGCGACGAGTTCCTGGTGGTTCCGGGATTGAGCGAAGAAGCCATCATTGGGGCTGCTACCCTTCAAAAATGGCGGATTAAGCTAAATTTTGAAACGGACAAAGTGGAAGTAGATCCCAAAGTGGCAAAGATGCAATTGATTTAAAAGCTATATTTTACAGCCTTTATAGAAGATTTCTCAACGCCATCGAAACTAATTTGCAAGTCATTTAGGGATACTTTTATTTTCTAAAAAAAATCCACTCCCCAATCCCAAAAATCACTACTTTTGCGTCCCTTTTTCAAAAGAGAGAAGGCGTAATTCAATTTTTATTCACTTTTTAATTAATCGCTCAGATGTCTGAGAATGAAACTCCAGCAGCAGAAAATGCTGCTGAAAACACAACCCCGGTAGCAGAAACTGCTACAGAAACTAACCCTACAACTGAAACAGCTCCGGTTGCTGAAGTTGTTGCACCTGCCGCCCCAGTTGCCGAAGCTCCTAAAGCAGTGGCTCCGGTTGAAATTGACTGGAATGCCATCGGTAAAAAAGGCGAAACCTATTCAGCCGACGAAAAAAGTCGCTTGGAAAAAATGTATGCCGATACCTTACAATCCATCGTTGAACACCAAGTGATCGACGGCACCGTTGTAGCTATCACCAGCCGCGAGCTTGTGGTAAATATCGGTTTTAAATCCGATGGTATCATTCCTTTAAACGAAGTTCGTTACAACCCGGATATTAAAGTGGGTGACAAATTGGAAGTGTACATCGAGACTCAAGAGGATAAATCAGGTCAGTTGGTGCTTTCTCACCGTAAAGCCCGTGCTAACCGCTCCTGGGATCGTGTTAACCAAGCTTTGGAAAACGACGAAATCATTACTGGTTATGTTAAATGCCGTACCAAAGGTGGTCTTATCGCCGATGTTTTCGGTATCGAAGCTTTCCTTCCTGGTTCTCAAATTGACGTTAAACCAATTCGCGACTACGATGTGTACGTTGGCAAAACCATGGAATTCAAAGTGGTTAAAATCAACAACGAATTCAAAAACGTGGTGGTTTCTCACAAAGCTCTTATCGAAGCCGAACTTGAACTTCAGAAGAAAGAAATTATCGGTAAACTTGAAAAAGGTCAAATCCTTGAAGGTACCGTTAAAAATATCACTTCCTATGGTGTATTCATCGACCTTGGCGGCGTAGATGGTCTTATCCATATCACCGACCTTTCCTGGGGTCGTATCCAACACCCGGAAGAAGTGGTTACCGTGGACGAGAAAATCAACGTGGTTATCTTGGATTTCGACGATACCAAAAAACGTATCGCTCTTGGCTTGAAACAATTGACAGCCCACCCATGGGATCAATTGGATGCAAACCTACAACCTGGTGATAAAGTGAAAGGTAAAGTAGTAGTTCTTGCCGACTACGGTGCTTTCATTGAAATTCAACCAGGTGTAGAAGGACTTGTACACGTTAGCGAAATGAGCTGGAGTGCACACCTTCGTACCGCCGGTGATTTCTTGAAAGTGGGTGATGAAGTTGAAGCCGTAATTTTAACCCTTGACCGCGAAGAGCGCAAAATGTCCTTGGGTATTAAACAATTGAGCCCAGATCCATGGGTGAACATCACTACAAACTTCCCAGTTGGTTCTCAACACAAAGGTACCGTTCGCAATTTCACCAACTTTGGTGTGTTTGTTGAATTGGCAGAAGGTGTTGATGGTCTTGTTCATATCAGCGATCTTAGCTGGACCAAAAAAATCAAACATCCGAGCGAATTTACCTCTGTAGGAGCTGAGCTTGATGTTAAAGTATTGGAAATTGATGGTGAAAACCGTCGCTTGAGCCTTGGTCACAAACAATTGGAAGAAAATCCATGGGATGTGTTCGAAACCATCTTTACGGTTGATAGCGTTCACAAAGGAACCATCCTTTCTATCAATGAAAAAGGTGCCACCATCGCCCTTCCTTATGGTATCGAAGCCGTTGCTCCAACTCGCCACATTGTAAAAGAAGATAACAAACAAGCTGTGGTTGACGAAACTTTGGATTTCAAAGTATTGGAGTTTGCTAAAGACCAAAAACGCATCATTGTAAGTCATACCAAAATTCACAACGATAAAGTAGAAGCAGAAAAAGCTGCTAAAGTTGAAGAAAAGAAAAAAGACGACAACTCTACTAAAGCTGCTGTGAAAAAGGTAAAAGATAGCATCGAGAAAACCACTCTTGGAGATCTTGGTGTACTTGCTAACCTTAAATCAGAAATGGAAAGTTCTGAGAAAAAAGGTAAAAAGTAAGACTTACCGGATTAAAATTGAAAAGGCTGTTCTTCACCGGACAGCCTTTTTCATTTCACACAATTTATAAAAGACCGGCAACCTTAAACAAATACCTTTGTCGCATGAAAACCAGAATCGCTATTAATGGCTTTGGTAGAATCGGCCGTAGTTTTTTTCGATTGGCTATTCAAGATCCTTCACTGGAAATTGTTGCAGTTAACGATTTGGCAGATTTGCATACCCTGGCTCATTTACTGAAATATGATAGCATTCATGGTCGATTTGCTGAACCATTGGTTGTGGAAGAAAATGGACTGCGAATAGGAAATAACTCCATTCTGTTTTTTTCTGAAACTAATCCGGAAGCCTTACCATGGAATCTCCTGGATATTGATGTTGTTGTTGAAAGTACTGGTAAATACCTGACAAAAGATTTGGCTGAGCTGCATGTACTTTCCGGGGCTAAAAAAGTGCTGCTTTCAGCTCCTCCCATTGGCGAGGATATTAAAACAATTGTCATGGGTGTTAATGAAAAGCTCATTGAGCCCGATGATAGGATTTTAAGCAATGCTTCGTGTACCACCAACAATGCGGCTCCCATGTTGCAGATTCTTGATGAGTATTTTGGGGTAGACTATGCCTATGTCACCACTGTTCATAGCTACACCGGCGATCAACGTTTACACGATTCTCCTCATAAAGATTTGCGTAGAGCAAGAGCAGCTGCGGTTTCTATCATACCAACTACAACCGGTGCCGCTAAGGCAATAACCCGCGTGTTTCCTCATTTGCAAGGTAAATTAGGTGGATGTGGAATGAGGGTTCCTGTACCCAATGGTTCGCTTAGCGATATTTCTTGTACCATTCGCACCGATACAACCATCGAAGAGGTTAATAGGATTTTTAAACGAGCTTCTCTAACAAAATATAGCGGTATTTTGGAATATACCGATGATCCAATTGTTTCTATTGATATTGTCAATAACCCGCATTCCTGCATTTTCGATGCCGGACTAACCTCTGTTTTAGGTAGAATGGTAAAGGTTGTTGGTTGGTACGACAACGAATGGGGGTATTCCAATCGCTTAATCGATTTAATTCATTATTGGATTAGGTTAGGCCCTCCTGGCTTTCCTAACTAATTCCTGTTTAAAAGTATCCCAATTAGTACTGGGCTAACCTAGGCTTGGTTTTATTTTTGTCGTGCAGATTCGCATGGAATGGTAAAAATTGGTGTTATTGGGGCAGGTCATTTGGGTAAAATCCACCTTAAACTTTGGAAAGAAGTTTCAGGCATTGAGTTGGTGGGTTTTTACGATCAGGATTATGAAATTGCCACCCTGGTTCAGGATGAAATAGGAGTGAAGGCTTATGCCGATTTTCAAAGTTTATTAAGGGATTGTGATGCAATTGATATCGTTAGTCCTACCATTTCTCATTTTGAATATGCGGCTGCTACTATTCGTTCTAATAAGCACTGCTTTATAGAAAAACCCCTGGCTTCCAATATTGCCGAAGCTTCCAGACTAGTTTCTTTGGCTCAGGAGGCTGGTAGCATTGTTCAGGTTGGACACGTTGAACGATTTAATCCGGCATTTCAGGCCGCTTTACCTTATATAGGCAGACCAATGTTTATTGAAGCACATCGCCTTGCACTCTTTAATCCAAGAGGCACCGATGTTTCTGTGGTTCATGACCTCATGATTCACGACATTGATATCATTTTGTCTATTGTAAAATCGAATATTAAGAAGGTATCGGCTAATGCTGTTTCTGTAGTAAGTGATACCGCTGATATTGCCAATGCAAGAATTGAATTTGATAACGGAAGCGTCGCCAATCTGACTGCTAGTCGTATCAGTTTGAAAAACATGCGAAAAATTCGCTTTTTTCAACAAGACGCTTACGTCTCGGTCGATTTCTATGAAAAGAAAACGGAAATTGTTAAAATTCGACCTTCCGATAAGGAGGAAGGTTTAGTGATTGATTTAGGTCCAATTAAAGGAAAAAAAGAGATTTATTTTGAAAATCCTGAAATACCGGATTCAAATGCCATTCTAGAAGAATTAAAGGCCTTTGTATCTTCAATTCAAAATCATTCTCAGCCTCCTGTTTCAATTGAAGATGGCTATTATGCCATGGAACTGGCAAGTAAAATAATGGAAAAAATTCAGTTGTCCATTATTTCCTAAGACCAACTACTCATCTATTATCATTTTAAATCCAACTCCGTGAATATTCACGATTTGGATTTTGGGATCATCCTTTAGGTACTTTCTGATTCGGGTTATAAATACATCCATGCTGCGTCCGGTAAAATAGTCATCGTTTCCCCAAACTATTTTTAATGCCGTTTCTCGGGCTAATATTTCGTTCTTATGTACAAATAAAATTTTGAGTACATCTGCTTCCTTTCTTGTCAAATGCTGGGAATGGCCGGAGTGTTTAAGCGATAAGTTTTGGTAATCAAATTCATAGGTTCCAATTTGATATAGTCCTTTCTTTTCCGCACTCTCAGTTCCTCTGCCATAGCTTCGTTTCATTACAGCTTCAACTCTCAATAAAAATTCTTCGGTGCTAAATGGCTTGGTAATGTAATCATCCGCCCCGGATTTAAAACCTTGTATTCTATCTTCTTTCATCGTTTTAGCGGTCAAGAAAATAATGGGTACATTGGGATTAATTCGCCTAACTTCTTCCGCTAAGGTAAATCCGTCCTTTTCGGGCATCATTACATCAAATACGCATAAGTCGTATTCCTGCTGAAAAAATTCCTGAAGTGCCAGTTTGCCATTTCGTTGCCAATTTACCTTGAAGTTGTTCAATTCCAAATAGTCCTTGATCATAAATCCAAGGTTTTCATCGTCTTCAGCTAATAATATTTTATAGTTTGTTCCCATGTGAGAATGGTTTACGCAAATAAACAGGTAAAATTTCCTTGCTAAACGGGCCTATCATTAAAAAATGTTATTTCATGATATAAGTTTTATGGAATTGGCAGGATTTGTGAATCTATGCATTTAGCATATACCTTTGCACCATTCTTTCAAACATGAAAAAAGTAATCCTCTCTCTGCAAGCTGCTTTTTTAGTAATGACAGCTTATGCACAACCAGCTAAACGAACCAGTGCCTATAACTACCTCCAATATGGCGAACTGGATAATGCAAAAACCGCCATTGACGAAGCTTCTCAGCATGAAGCAACGATGAATGACGCCAAAACATGGTTTTTTCGGGCACAGGTGTATCATGCTATATACCAAAGTAAGGAGGAAAAATACAAAAGCCTTGATCCTATGGCTATCACCAAGGCTGTAGAGGCTTATATCCGATGTGCTGAGTTGGATAAGAAAAAAGATTATACCGATGAATTGATTAACCGCATGCGAATTGCTGAAAATCAAATGATGGCTGAGGGTATCGGTGCCTACAACAAACAAGAATTTGGTAATGCCCTTACTTATTTTGAAGCCAGCTACAACTTAAGTAAACATGCTTTGGTAGCCAAACTAGATACTCAGGCAGCCTACAATGCCGCTTTAGTTGCTGAAAAAATAGAAAATTGGGATAAAGCGAAAAACATGTGGGAAGAATGTATCCGAACAGGATATGGTAAAGAAAAGTCATTTTGGGCCTATGCCGAAATGTATAAAAAGCTGAATCAAATGGATAAATACATCGAAATTGTTCGTCAAGGACGAGTTAAATATCCAAACGATGGCCAACTAATTATTCTGGAATTTAATTATTTCCTTAGCAGCGGCAAGGATAAAGAAGCGGAAGAAAACCTGAAATTGGCTATAGAAAAGGACCCTAACAATAAAATTCTTTACTTCGCTATGGGGACTATCAATAACAACTTAGCAAATCCAAGCGAGGGAAAACCTCAACCCACTGAAGCTGAATATAAAATTCTAATGGAGAAAGCTGAAAAGGCTTACTTGAAATCACTTGAAATTGATCCAAGCTATTTCGATGCAGTTTATAACCTCGGTGCCTTGTACTTTAATGGTGCTGTTAAAATTATGGATGCTGCAGGTGGTATAAAGGATAACAAATTGTACGATGCTGAAAAAAACAGAGCAGAAGCTATGTTTGCCAAAGCTTTGCCATATTTGGAAAAAGCTCATCAGCTTGATCCAAAGGATAAAAGTACACTTGGTTCTTTAAAACAATTGTATGCTCGTACCGGCGATACAGCCAAATACGAAGATGTGTCTAATAAATTAAAAGCACTAAAACAATAATTAAAGTTTATCTTATTGGAATGGGGATTCGTTTGTAAACGTATCCCCATTTTTGTTTTCTTCCCGTTTATCCGAATCAACTATTGTTTTTTCATCCTTGCCGGATTCCTTTACTTTCCAATATGCATTTTCATCGTCCGGTATTTCGTCATCCTCCCAAATGAAAACGGGGGCTTGAATTCCTGTTTTTCTGTAATACCAAGCCATCAATAATCCGGCAATTGCACCGCATAAATGACCCTCGTACGAAATCTTAAAATCAATTGGAAAAATTCCCCAGATCATACTTCCATATAAAAAAATTACCAGGAAGGATATTCCTACTACCCGAACTTCCCTGCGTAAAATTCCACTCAGAATGAGAAAAAAAGCTAAACCATATACAAGGCCACTGGCACCAATATGAAAAGATTCTCTACCAATAAGCCATAACCAAAATCCGGAAACTAACCATATATAAGCCACTACCGTAAAGGCAACCTTGGGGTAGAAATGAAACAAGGCCCAACCTAAAACCAATAATGGAATACTGTTGTTAATTAAATGGCTCCAGTCATCATGTATGAAGATGGAAGTTATAATTCCGGAAATTCCCATTGCATTGCGTGGAAGTATTCCAAAACTAATCCCACTTAGCCCGCTAAACTGAAAGGCTGCATGAATAATCCAAAGAAGACTAACCAATAGAATAGGGAAAAGTAAAGCCTTCCAGGGAATAGGGCTTACTGCTTTTTCCATACCTTAATTGTTCCGTTGTCTTGTGAACTTTGAGTAAAAATTTTATCCTTTTCAATTCGGAATTTAACCAGAATTTCTTCCAGCTCTAAACTACTTGTTTGTAGGGTTTTCATGTGGTATACCATAGGTTTCCCATCCATCAAGAAATAAACCAAGTCATTATATACCTGAAATTCCGTCAGTCCAAGCAACGGAATGGTTTTAAAATAAGTGCCAAATATGTCAAAAACCAAAATTCCGCGATCAGGAACATTCATGTACAACCAGTTGGCATGTTCGGTAATAAAATTGGGTGTAAATTCATATCCAACAATTTGATTTAAATTCTTGATGTCTTGGGTTTGTACCAACTCTTGGTTAAACCGAACCAGTTCAAAATTTAATTGGTCAAATAGCCAAAACCCATTGTCAAACGAAGTACAACAAGCAACCGTTTGATCATAGCCTAGCTGCTGTAATTGTAAAACCGGACTGCGTTCCGATAGCATATTATCTAAAAATTGTATTCTGGAGAAATCTTTGTAAAATACCAGTAGTTTTAGCGGATTGGTAGCATCCAGGTAAGTGATATCACCTAAACTGATGTTACTAAATCTTAACCATAAACTTCCATCCGGCCTGAATTTCTTAACTTCATGTTTCTGTACTGTATAGGTGTTACCTAAATTATCTGTAGTAAAGTAGGTAAATGAATCCTGTATGGTGCCAGTTTGAACCAAATTCTGGCCTTTTGACATCACAAAATTCCCCAATAGGATAAACAGGATAATCGATTTTTTTACCATTCCGTGGAAGCAAAAATAGGGAATTGTTTTCATCCGTAGTGCCGCTATATTTGGGCATCCAACATTTGCTGTCGTCTATATTTCGTAGCCAATCTGCCGGCTTTAAATAATTCTTATAAAATGCAGTCCCAGGGAGTTGATTCTAAACTCTTTCAACCGGTAATTAACAAGGTGTTAGGAATCTTTTTGTATTTCCGTTGTATCATTGCCTGATTCGATTTACTTTCGCCCCTATAAAATTAATCCGTACGAATGAACCTACATGAATATCAAGGTAAGGCGTTGCTAAAGTCATTTGGTGTTGCCATACAAGAAGGTATTGTTGCTGAAACGCCTGAACAAGCAGTTGAAGCAGCTAAAGAATTACAAAAACAAACAGGAACCGGTTGGTGGGTTGTGAAATCTCAAATTCATGCCGGTGGTCGTGGAAAAGGGAAAATTGTTGGTACCGAACAACGCGGTGTTGCTTTGGCAAAAAAATTAGAAGATGTTGAATCTATTTCCCGCAATATTCTAGGTAATGTTTTGGTTACCATCCAAACAGGTGAAGCCGGAAAACAAGTAAATAAGGTGTTTATTGGTCAGGATGTTTACTATCCCGGTCCTTCCCAACCCAAAGAGTTTTATATGAGCGTTCTCCTTGATAGAACAAAAGGTAGAAACATCATTATGTATAGTACCGAAGGCGGTATGGATATCGAAGAAGTTGCTCATAGCACTCCTCACCTTATTTTTAAGGAAGAAATTGATCCGGCTACCGGTTTGCAAGCTTTTCAATGTCGTAAAATTGCATTTAACCTGGGTCTGGAAGGTGAAGCATTTAAACAAATGACCAAATTCGTGGCTGCTCTTTATAAAGCCTACGATTCCACCGATTCAGCTATGTTTGAAATCAATCCTGTTTTGAAAACTTCCGATGATAAAATTATTGCTGTTGATGCTAAAGTTACATTGGACGAAAATGGGTTGTTCCGTCACCAAGACTTAGCCGCATGGCGCGATGTAACAGAAGAAGATCCTACCGAAGTTGAAGCCGGTGAATACAGCCTAAACTACGTAAAACTCGATGGAAATGTGGGTTGTATGGTAAATGGCGCAGGTTTAGCCATGGCAACAATGGATATTATCAAGTTGAGTGGTGGAGAACCTGCAAACTTCCTCGATGTGGGAGGTACTGCTAATGCTGCCCGAGTTGAACAAGCTTTCCGTATCATTCTGAAAGATCCCAATGTAAAAGCCATTTTGGTTAATATTTTTGGTGGTATCGTTCGATGCGATCGCGTTGCCCAAGGTATCGTTGATGCTTACAAAAACATCGGTGAAATTCGTGTTCCAATTATAGTTCGTTTGCAAGGTACCAATGCCGTTGAAGCTAAGAAAATCATTGACGAAAGTGGTCTAAAAGTGCATTCAGCTATCATGCTTGCCGAAGCCGCTGATAAAGTTAAAGAAGTTTTGGCTGTTTAATTTTTCAGCTCACTTACAACAAGGGAATTCATTTTTTGAGTTCCCTTTTTTTTTGTTTTTATTTGGCGGGTCCCATTCGCCCTCCCATCGCTTTCCTGTTACCCATTTTTCTTGCAAGGGCTCATGGTCGGGCTATCCGTTCCAAGTCCTCGCCAACCTTGGCTATCGCCGCGGATGGCTGTGGGCTTTCCACTTCTATCCCTACCCGGACTAAACCCCAAAGGTCGGCACTCTGCTCCCATTTAAAAAGATTTCAAATTTCACTATTTCCTATTGTACAATTGTCTAAAAATAAGGATAGCCCGGAAAATTCCTTTTCAACCAAACCTTAGATAAAAATAGAAAGTTGGATAAGAAGTATCAGCCTGGGTTTGCACCCTCGGGCAACGATAGAGGTAAGTAGCCCACAGCAGCACGCGGCGCTAGCCAAGTGCTGCGAGGACTACAACCGATAGCGTGACCCGAACGCCCATGCAATATTGCTTGAAGTTGCAAGATTGCCGGATTGGGCGAAGGGGGCCCGCATCATGAAAATTAAGAAATCCGGAAGGAATGAAAGTTTTGGTAAAGAAATTGAAACTACAATTGATTAATTTCCAAGGTCATAAACGCTAAGTCCACTCAGTAGCTTGGGTTCAACCCAGGTACTTTTGGGAGGCATAGTCAGGTGGTGATCTGCAATAGTAAATAACTCCTGAACACTCACCGGAAACAGGGTAAATCCCGCTTGGTACTTCCCGCTATCAACTCGTTGTTGTAAGATTTCTAATCCTGATTTCCCGGATAAAAATCGAATTCGTTTATCCGTTTTAAGATCAAATATTCCAAAACAAGGTTCAGCAATGAAGGTATTAAAAATCTGAGGGTCAAGCTTATCCACCGGATTGTTGCCAAGCTGCTCCTGGTTTTTTAAATTTAACTCATACCATTGTCCTTCCGAATACATCCCAAATTCGTGAGGATACATCGGTTCAAAAGGATTTTCTCCATGTGGGATAATGCTGAAATTGTTTTCCAACTTAGCAAGTAATTGGTCCAGATTAAAGCCTTCAATATCTCTGACTAAGCGATTAAACTCAATGATTTGAAGTTGATCTTCAGAGAAAAAAATGCTCATGAAAAACTCCCAAGGGGAATTGTTTTTCAATGTTTTTTGCTGTTTACGGCGAATTTCGGCAAGTCGAACTGAACTAGCTGAGCGATGATGTCCATCGGCAATATAAATAGCCGGAATATGTTCAAATGCTACCCGAATGGAACGAATTTCATCTTCATTTTGAGCTAGCCAAAGTTGATGGCGAATGCTTTCATTTTCTTGAAAATCGAGGTAAGGTTTCTTTTTTTGAATGGTTTGAATGGCGTTTTCCAGGTGAAGGTTGCGTGGATGGGTAAAACAAACCGGTTCTGCATTCAAGTTTACCTGATCGAGGTACTCGGCTAATAAATTTTCCCGTTCGGTAAGGGTTTGTTCGTGCAGTTTAATTTGTCCATTTTCGTAATCTTTAACGCTGGCTAAAGCAATGATTCCATTGAAGCTACGCTCGGCATCGGTTTGCCGGTAAATTAAGTAGCTATCCTTTTTCAAGGCATGGAACCAGTTTTTTTGAACAAATTCCTTAAATCTTACCCTAACCATGTTTTTGGGTTCGTCATGGTTTGCAGGCCGAATAATGTTAAGGTAAGATTTTGGATTGGATGCGGTAATGCTTAGGAGTTCTTCCTTGGAATAATTTTCTACAGCCCTACTCACCACCTGTTGGGCTGAGAGTTTTTCAGGCAAAAAAGCCTTGAATGGGAGAACCAAAGCCATACCTAAAGGTATTTAGTTTTTTTGGAAAAAGTCAATAATTTTTTTGGCCATTTCCACCCCAATTCGTTCTTGAGCCTCGAGGGTGCTAGCTCCAATATGCGGAGTTGAGGAAACTTTTGGATGTTGAAGCAAACTAGTTGATGGGGTTGGTTCATTGACAAATACATCCAAACCTGCTCCTGCAACTTGTCCCGATTCCAGTGCGTCGAAAAGTGCTGCTTCATCAATTACACCTCCGCGAGCAGCATTAACCAAAATAACACCTTTTTTCATTTTGGCTAAGGTATCAGCACCGATCAAGGCTGGAGAACCTTCCTTATGTGGTACATGCAAGGTGATAAAGTCGCTTTGGGTGATAAGATCTTGAAAGCTTCCGGTGTTTATTTCTACGGTGATTTTTCCAATACCAAATAGTTCCAATTCAAGTTCAGCAGCTTGTAAAAATGGATCGTAGGCTTTTATTTTCATTCCGGATCCAATTCCTATTTTGGCAACTGCCTGTCCAATTCTGCCAAAACCAACAATTCCTAAAGTTTTACCTTTTAGTTCTACTCCGGCAGAATAGGCTTTTTTCAAATCGTTGAACTTAGAGTGGCCATTGCTTGGCATTTCAATATGTGCAGATTGCAATTGACGAGCGATGGAATAAAAATGAGAGAATACCAATTCTGCAACACTTTGAGAAGATGAATCCGGAGTGTTAAGTACTGTGATTCCTCGTTCCTGGGCTGCTGCTACATCAATATTATCAAGTCCTACCCCGGCTCTGCCAATAACCTTCAAGCCTGGGCAGGCATTAATTAAATCTGCCCTCACCTTGGTTGCACTTCGAACAACTATTCCGGTGAAATTACCATTGTTGAGATAATCAATAAGTTCTTCTTGATTTATTTTTTCAGTTATTACGGTAATTCCTGCTTCTTCAAGCAGTTGTTTTCCAACGGAGTCAATACCGTCATTGGCAAGTATTTTCATGGTTTTATGGTGGATTAATCTCTCAAAAGTAGGACTACGCCACTTTCAATAAACAAGGAAAATACAAGGATTATTAACAAGGATTCAACGAACTATTTTTTACCCTTTGTTTTAATTTCATTGGTAATGATGTCGAGGAATTTCTTGGCATCGGCATCTTCGGGGGCTACTTCCAAGGCTTTTTCGTACATTTCTTTTGCCTTGGTTAATTCGTCTTTTTGAGTACTTACGTAACCTAAGTATTTATAGGCTGTTAGCAGATCTTTAGCGAATTTTACTTTATCGGAAGATGCAATTTCAACCACTTTTTCGTAATAAGGAACTGCAGCCAAGGTTTTTAATTTAGAATCCAATAAGGAGTTTGTTAAGCCTTTCCAGTAATAACCTAAATGCACGGTCGGGGTTAATTCAACAACTTTAGAAAAGGCTGAATCAGCGCGATAGAGTAGGGCAGTGTCGGTTTTAGATGCTTGGAAAGCTAAATAATTAGAGCGACCAAACTGAAACCAATCAGTTGATTTGGATTTGGGTAATTTTACTTTCATGGCATAAACATTGGCTGCCTTTGAATAGAGTTTTTTGTCAGAATAGCTTTTTGCAAGATCGGTTAATAAATCAGTTTTGCTGGAATCCAATTGAATGGTTTTAACTATATTAATTTCAGCTAATGAATCGTTACCTGATTTTAAATAGGCTTTACTAAGATATTCGTAATCTGAAGGAAGAATTTTTTTAGAGTCAACTTTTGAAAAGAACTCTTTTAGGTAACTCAAAGCTTCGGCATGTTTCCCTTGTTCTTCCAGGGAATAACCTAAAATACGGTTAAGAATATTGTTGTTTGGGTCTTCTTTCTTAATTATGTTAATTAATGCTTCCACTTTATCGTACTGCTTATTAAAGAAGTAGAAATAAGCCATTCGTGTTTTATATTCAGTAGTTGATTCGGTTAAAGTCAAGAATTTCTCATAACTTTTTACTGCCAGATCATAGCGTTTAACCAAGTAATAAATTTCACCTAATTCTCTATGGAACGGGGCAAAGGTGGAGTCTTTATCTCGACCTGTTTTAAAGCTTTCAATAGAGTTGTCGTAACTTTTGGCGTTAAACCATAAATCACCTTTTTTAAGATATGCCAAAGGTTTATTGGGGTCAATCATAATAGCGGTTTCGTAGGCAGTCATTGCGGCACCGCCACCATCCGGTTTTTGGACCTGAGCATCACCCAGTGCAATTTGGGCATCATAGCTTTTTTTGTCGAGGTTGGTTGCCCTGGTTAGGTAAAGAATAGCTTGATTTAAGTCTTTATTTTTGGAAATGGTATATGCTTCTCCAATCATTATTTGTGCTTTTGCATCCTTTGATGAAAGGCAAGCTAAGGCGATTTCAAATTGTTTTTTTGCATCTTCCACTTTACCATTATCTAAAGCCAATAAACCCATTCCAACGTAATTGCCGGGGGCTTTAGGATTAAGAGCAATACCTTTTTCAAATATGGTTCGGGCCGAGTCAATTTTTCCTTGAGAATAATATAATTTACCCAAGTGGTAACTGGCGTCAGAATTACTGCCTAAAATATTCTTGAGGATGTTTTTGGCTTGATTGTAACGCTCGTTTTGGATGGAATTAATTCCTTGTTCTAAGGTTTGAGAAAATGCGTAAATGCTAGCAAATACAAGGGAAACTGATAAAATTGTCTTTTTCATGGAGACGGTGTTGCTTTTAGTAAAAGGAGGCAAAAATAGTCATTAACGGAAACCAACCACTCTTACCGGAGCAGTTGCAGGAACAATTCCTGATTTTAAAATAATTCGTTGACCTTTATCGCCTGCAACAAATGCTGCAAACCCTGTGCCAAGACCTGTTCTTCCTTCTCTGCTGATGATGTACAAGGTTCTGGTTAAGGGGTACTGTTTGGTGGCAATATAGGCCTGGTAAGGTCCAAAATATTCAGGTTTTAATGGATTGCTTTCTAAAGGTTGAATATCTAAAACTTTAATTTTACTCATAAATTTCTGTGATGCCGGATCATCGGAATCGCTAATCCAATTAACACCAATTATTCCAATGGCATTCTTGTGGGAAGCAACATATTCAATAACTTCCTGATTTGATTTTACGGCGAAACAATTTTTAGGAAAGTTTTTTTCTTTCAGGAAGTTTTCTTGAATGTATCTGGCGGTGCTACTTCCGTTATTATCGAATACTATGTTTATTGATCCCAAACCGCTGCCTTTCTTTAACGAATCCCAGGTGTATGTTCCATCAAATACACTTTTTAAATCGACATAATCCACCCTATTTAAATCATTTTCAGGATGTACAATGAGGGCTAAAGCATCATAGGCTATTTTTGCGGTGGTAGGAAATATTTTTTTTGATTTGAAATATGCCTTTTCCTGTTCGTTTAGTTCTCTTGAACTTACCACCAAACGCATACTATCTTCCAATAGTTTTTTAAATGCTTCTTGTTCCGGAAGGTAATTAGCAACAATTTCTGCCTCCGGATAAAGGCTTTCAAAAGTGCTTACCTGGGAATCAATAATAGGTGTAAATGTTTCATCTACCGAAATAGCTATTCGTCCGCTGGTTGGGTTATCTGCCGGCTTTTTTACTTGAGTTCCACAAGAAGAAAGAATGGCCATTAAGCAGAAGGAAAGGATAATAAAATTGCTTGATTTAATCATGGTTTTCGTTTTTTTGCTAACGAAGGTTGCGAATGTAAAGTATCTTTATTCGTGTGGATGTTAAAAATTACTTATAGATGGTTTGCAGCCTTATTTTTCTTATTTTTGCACGAATTAGTTTCCTAATTCAACTCCATGCCAGCTTCCGACAACAAATTTTTAGGTGAAGGTCTCACCTACGATGATGTATTATTAGTTCCTGCCTATTCAGAAGTCTTACCTCGCGATGTCGATGTAAGTACTTACTTTACCAGGAATATTAAAATTAATGTCCCTATCGTTTCTGCCGCAATGGACACGGTTACCGATTCGAGTCTGGCCATTGCAATTGCTCAGGAAGGAGGTATAGGAGTTCTGCATAAGAACATGACCATTCAACAGCAAGCCAATGAGGTTAGAAGAGTAAAACGGTCGGAAAGTGGAATGATTTTAGATCCGGTGACTTTATTAGAGAATGCCTTGGTAGGGGATGCCCTCCAAATAATGAAGGAGAATAAAATTGGTGGGATTCCGGTAATTAATGCCAATGGAACTTTAGTTGGAATTGTCACTAACCGTGATTTGCGTTTTGAAAAGAATCCAATGCGTCCGGTGGCTGAAATAATGACCAAAGAGCATTTAGTCACCACCCATGCCCGTGACTTAAAAAAGGCCGAGGCTATTCTTCAGGAATACAAAATCGAAAAACTTCCGGTAGTAGATAAAAGTTATAAGTTGGTTGGATTAATTACCTATAAGGATATTATCAAAAACAAACTTAGGCCGAATGCTTGTAAAGATGAATTGGGTCGATTAAGGGTTGCTGCAGCAGTGGGAATTACACCGGATACCTTTGAAAGAGCTAAAGCCCTGGCCGATGTTGGGGTTGATGCTATAGTAATCGATACAGCACACGGACATTCTAAAGGGGTTATAGATACCTTAAAGGATATTCGGAAAAAATTGCCGAATATGCAATTGGTGGTTGGAAATATTGCCACCGGTGAGGCTGCAAAAGATTTGGTTAAGGCCGGAGCCGACGCAGTTAAGGTTGGAATTGGACCCGGCAGTATTTGTACTACTCGAATTATTGCAGGTGTTGGTGTGCCTCAATTAACCGCAGTTTATGAGGTTGGGAAAGCTCTTAAAGGTAGCGAAGTTCCTTTAATTGCGGATGGTGGAATCCGGTTTACCGGTGATATTGTTAAGGCTTTAGCTGCCGGCGCAAGCTGTATTATGGCCGGTTCTTTGTTTGCCGGTACCGAAGAATCTCCGGGAGAAACCGTTATTTTTGAAGGTAGAAAGTTCAAAACATATCGAGGAATGGGGTCTGTGGAAGCTATGCAAAAAGGTTCCAAGGATAGGTATTTTCAAGATGCCGAAGACGATATTAAAAAGTTAGTTCCCGAAGGTATTGTTGGAAGAGTACCATATAAGGGAAGTATTGGTGAAATTGTATATCAAATGGTCGGTGGTTTAAGAGCCGGAATGGGCTATTGCGGTGCAGCCAATATCAACAAATTGCAAAAAGCCAGGTTTATTCGAATTACCAATTCAGGTATAAGGGAAAGTCATCCGCATGGTATTACCATTACTAGTGAGGCTCCGAATTATAGTAGGTAAGATAATTAACGACTTTTGTGCTCTCCTAATTAGAAAACAGGGTACTTTTGCTTTGTCATGAATAGACTATTCAAACTTTTACTAGGTTGCCTTTTTGTTTTAAATGCCATCTTGGTGCAAGCTCAAAATGCTGAGTCTAAAAAGGAAAAGGAATTAATTCAGTTTTCCGGTGTGGTATTAACCCATGATAGTTTAACTCCTGTTCCATATACCTCTGTTATGATAAAGGGAACCAACCGGGGTACCTTATGCGATTATTATGGTTTCTTTTCCTTTGTTGCTGCCAAAGGAGATACTATCCAGTTTTCGTGCATTGGCTTCAAAAGAGCATCCTATGTAATTCCTGATTCACTTACGGGTGGTAGGTATAGTTTAATTCAAGTGCTGATACCGGATAATATCTTTTTGAAAGAAATTTCTATCTACGCCTTTCCAACGAGAGATCAATTTCGTCAAGCCTTCATGAATTTGAAAATTCCAAATGATGATTATGAAAGGGCAAAATTAAATTTGGATCAACAAATTATGTTGGAGAAGTATGAAACTTTGTCACTCGATGGTAAAGAAAACTATGCCTTGGCGATGCAACGTCAAACCGCTATTTTATATCACACCGGGCAATATCCTACATATAATATTTTCAATCCAATTGCCTGGGCAAAATTTATTCAGGCCTGGAAAAATGGTGATTTAAAAGATAAAAGGAAAAAATAGCAAAATCTGCAGAATACCCCTCTAACCGGGTATTTTCCTGATTTGATTTGTCATTATTCCAGCTAGTTGTCGGGCTATTTCTTAATAACCGGGAAAGTCTTGCATTTGATGCAATTCTGGTTTTTTTTGTCAGACCCTGCTTCTTCCAATTGCATATCTGTAATAGTCCAATGATGCTTCGCACTACTTTTCCCAAACAGCTTTTGCATTGGTATTTATCCCTGTATTTTTCAATATAATTTTGGGACTATTTTTTCCAAAAAGATTGGTAAAGAACTATCAGGTTGAGGTTGCGCCTCGGGCAACGATAGAGGCAAGTAGCCCACAGGCCCGCTATGGCGCTAGCCTAGCGGGACGAGGACTACAGCCGAAAGCGTGACCCGAACGCCCATCTTGCAGGACTTGAACTTTGCAACAAATTTTGTTGGGCGGAGGGGGCCCGCATACCAGAAATTTAAAATAATAACCAGTTTGTTCTAATTAACTTTTACAGCATTGCCAGGTTACTTTCCTAGTACACGTTTGATTTCGTTTAACTTCATTAAAGCCTCTACAGGAGTCAAGGTGTTAATGTCGGTTTTGAGAATTTCTTCCTTAATTTGAGATAGAACCGGATCGTCTAATTGGAAAATGCTTAATTGGAAATCAGGTGTGGTTGAATCGGATTTTCCTGTTTTTTTTCCGGATTTTTTGTCGGTTAGAACTTCGGAAGAATGATCTTTTTCCAGATGAGAAAGAATCTGATTTGCCCGTTCAATAACCTTTTTAGGCATACCTGCCATTTGAGCTACGTGAATACCGAAGCTATGTTCGCTACCTCCTTCCACCAACTTTC
>JAIBAJ010000039.1 GCA_019695265.1 Bacteroidia bacterium
TCCGATAATCGCTCATTTCTTGAACTCATGGCCAATCCGTTTGCAAGGCGAAGGGTTGGACAAGGAACAATGGTAATAGGCAATTGTAAGTTTCGTGTCATGGTTTGAATAATAGCCAATTGTTGAAAGTCTTTTTCACCGAAATAGGCCTTATCCGGTTTAATTATATCAAACAATCGACTAACTACTTGAGCCACTCCATTGAAATGACCGGGACGAAATTCCCCTTCCATTACCTGTTCTAATTTTCCAAAATGGAAGGTTCGGGTATCCGGTTCGGGGTAAATTTCTCCAACTGAAGGAAAAAAAAGCACGTCGTTACCAACTTTTTCCAACATGGAATAATCGCGATCAAATGTTCTTGGGTACTTTTCTAAATCAACAGCATTATTAAATTGATTGGGATTCACAAAAATGCTTACCACTACCCTATCATTCTCCCCTTTAGCCTTATTAACCAAAGAAATATGCCCTTCATGCAAGGCGCCCATGGTTGGCACAAAGCCTATTGATTTACCTTCCGATTTCCATCGAATCATTAAATCTGACATGGCCTGGGAAGTGGTTATTACTTGCATAGAAAAATGGTTGTTAGTAGAAATTTACAGCCGACAAAGAAAAAGAATTTTGTTACTTGGAAAATTTGTGTTTAATTTTGCATAAAATTTAGTTCGGCTCTTTAAAGCAACAACGTAAATGAAGAAAGCAAAAGTTCTTTTTGTATCCCAAGAGATTTTCCCTTACACAGAAGAAACCCCAATGTCTAAAAAAGCTCGATTCCTGCCTCAGGGAATCCAGGAAAGGGGAAAAGAAATAAGAACCTTTATGCCAAGATTTGGTTTAATCAATGAACGAAGGAATCAGCTTCATGAAGTAATTCGTTTGTCGGGCATGAATATCATTATGGACAACAATGACCATCCTTTAATTATAAAGGTGGCATCGATTCAAAGCGCCAGAATGCAGGTTTATTTCATTGACAATGAAGATTATTTCCAACGCAAAACCATGGCCTATGATAAGGATGGAAATTTTTACAAGGACAATGATGAGCGTTCTGTTTTCTTTGCTCGTGGAGTTATTGAAACAGTCCGTAAATTAGGTTGGGCTCCGGATGTTATCCATTGCCACGGTTGGATGAGTAGCATTCTTCCGATGATTGTTAAAAAAGCCTTGAAAGAAGATCCTCTTTTTGCTGATGCTAAAATTGTAGTTTCACTATACGATGATGAATTTCCGGGAAAATTCCAGTCCAGTTTCTCCAAAAAAATTATCATGGATGGAATATCTAAATCGGATGTTGAGCACCTGGCCGATACTGATTATGTAACTTTAATGAAGAATGCAGTTGACTTCGCAGATGGAATTGTCATTGCTTCTCCAACCATTCATCCTGAACTTGAATCATATTCTAAGGCAGCAGAAAAGCCACTTTTAACTTTTCAAGATCCGGAAAATTACCACGATGCTTACAATGAATTTTACGACGAGGTACTTCTTGGCGTAACTGAGCTAGCTTAATGAATTGGTAATAATTAATTTTTCATAAAGAATACTTTTGCGGAGAGAAATTGGGTTTCTTTCCGCAATTTTTTTGATAGATGGGATATAGAACCTTATTGTTTGTGCTTTTTGCCTCCGTTGCATTGTCTTCATGTAAAAAAGAGAGTGCTTCGCTTGGATTGGAATACCTTCCGGAAGGAGATTTGTTGGAAGTTAATTACTCAGGTAACGCTGCTATTAAGGCATTATCTATGCTTGATGAACCTAGCAGCTCCACCACAGCATTAGGAATTCTTGGTACTGCCAATGACCCTGTTTTTGGAAAAACATCGTCTTCCTTGTATCTTCAGGTTTACCCGGTCGATCTCATTTCAGACAGTACTTTCGCCTCAACCTTTGACCAGGCCACGATAGATTCAGTGGTTCTTTCTTTTACCTATGGTTCAATTGGTGGAAGTATTTATGGAAATTCAGATAAATATTCGGGAGCGCAATTGGTTAAAGTGTATCAGGTTTTGGAAGACATGAGCCTGGAAGATGACTCAACTCATAAGTCTGATAAAACTTTCAACTATGACCCTACTCCAATTGGAAGTGGATGGATTTATCCAAATTTTGTGGATAGTGTTAATGTTGGATCCTATATTAAATCACCACAAATCCGAATTAGGTTAAATCAATCGTTTGGCAATTATTTACGCGATGCCGCATCTACTGCCGGTGGAATGAAATTAAAAGATGCCGATACCTTTCTAGAATTTATGAAAGGTTTTTATGTAACAGCCGAAACGCCATCCAATGCTCCAAATACCGGAGGATTCTTCTACCTTAACTTAGGATCTGTATTTTCCGGCCTTACCTTTTATTATAAAACCGCCTCCGGGGTGAACAATGTTTACATGAAAATTCCGGATAAAGGTTCGTTCAACAGCTTTTCACATGACAGCCAAACCCTGCAAACACTTTCCGATTCTGCCAATCTGAATAAAACAACCTGCTATTTACAAGCCATGCATTCCATGAAAACTCGTTTGTTTTTCCCTGGAATTATGGAATTAGCAAACGATGGACCCATTGCTATCGTTGATGCCAAATTAATTTTTACCCCCCAAGAAAACTCCTATTCCATTTTCCGGAGACCTAATAAAATTACTGCTCTTACTCCCAATGAAAGTGGTGTTTTGGAAGGAACAAAAGATGCCTACGAAATTTCGGATCCAACTACTTATGGAGCAGAATTAAATTCGGATGGAAAATACGAACTGAATATTACTCGCTATTTACAAGGATTAACAAAAGCCGGTGCTGTCGACCGAGGATTGGATATTCTCCGTTCAGGTGGCGCCGTTTATGCTGAACGCCTTGTATTTAATGGTCCAAATGCCCCTAGTGAACCTCTATATATTAAACTTAAGTACATCAAAATTAAAAACTAATACCCCTTCATTATGTGTGGAATTGTTGCCTATTTAGGCCAAAAGCAAGCCTATCCTATTTTAGTTAAAGGGCTGAAACGTCTGGAATACAGAGGTTACGACAGTGCCGGAATTGCTCTTCATGACGGAAATCAAATAAAAAATTATAAAAGACAAGGTAAGGTTGCTGACCTGGAAGCTTTTGCAAAAGAAAAAGACCTTTCAGGACAAATCGGAATCGGTCATACCCGCTGGGCTACCCACGGCGTTCCTAATGACACCAATGCGCACCCGCATTACTCCGAATCCAAGGAAATTGTCCTCATTCACAATGGTATCATCGAAAACTATGCTACCATCAAAGAAGAATTAATTCGTCGTGGCCATAGCTTCGAAAGTGAAACCGATACCGAAGTATTAGTGCATTTTATTGAAGAAATTAAGAAAAACGAAAACCTTGATTTAACCGAAGCGGTTCGTGTTGCTTTGAATGAAGTCGTTGGAGCTTATGCCATCGTTTTATTCTCAAAAGATAATCCAAACGAATTGGTTGCTGCCAAAAAAGGTAGTCCACTGGTAGTTGGTTTAGGTGAAAATGAATTTTTCTGCGCCTCAGATGCAACTCCTATTATTGAGTACACCAAAAAAGTGGTTTACTTAGAAGATGGCGAAATTGCTACCATTAACCTAAAGGATGGTTTGAAAATCAAAACCATTAAAAACAAAGACATAACCCCTTCCATTCAAAAATTGGAATTGCAATTGGAAGCTCTTGAAAAAGGCGGTTATGAGCATTTCATGATCAAAGAAATTCATGAACAGGTTCGCTCCATTAAAGATTGCTTACGCGGACGTTTGAACCTGGAACATGGATTTATTCAATTGGGTGGTGTTCAGGAATATGAAAAACGAATTTTGAATGCCAATCGTTTTATTATTGTAGCTTGTGGTACATCTTGGCATGCCGGCTTGGTTGGGGAATACCTAATTGAAGACTTGGCCCGCATACCGGTTGAAGTAGAATATGCCAGCGAATTCCGCTACCGCAATCCTATTATTCACGAAAACGATGTAGTTATTTGCATTTCACAAAGTGGTGAAACTGCTGACACCTTGGCGGCTATTGAATTGGCTAAAAGTAAAGGTGCCTTAATCTTTGGAATTTGCAACGTAGTTGGTTCCTCCATCGCCAGAGCTACCCATGCCGGAGGATATACCCACGCCGGTCCGGAAATTGGTGTGGCTTCAACGAAAGCTTTTACAGGTCAAGTTTCCCTACTTTCCATGTTAGCCTTGTATTTGGCTCAGAAAAAAGGTACCATTCCGAATTCCAAATTCATTCAATACCTCAACGAACTGGATGAGATTCCATTGAAAGTTGAAAAAGTATTGAAAGAAAACGACCATATCAAGCACATCGCTTCCATTTATAAAGATTCGGCCAATTGCTTGTATTTAGGTCGTGGATACCAGTTTCCGGTAGCTTTAGAAGGAGCATTGAAATTGAAAGAAATTTCTTACATCCATGCGGAAGGTTATCCTGCTGCAGAAATGAAACATGGTCCAATCGCCCTCATTGACGAGGAAATGCCTGTTGTAGTTATTGCTACCAAACGCGGACATTATGAAAAAGTAGTAAGCAATATTCAAGAAGTTAAAGCTCGTAAAGGTCAAATTATTGCCATTATAAACGAAGGTGATGAAGTGGTGAAAGGCATGGCCAATCATTACATCGAAATTCCTGAAACAGAAGAATTCTTAATGCCTTTGCTTTCTGTTATTCCTTTGCAATTGCTCAGCTACCATATTGCAGTTATGCGCGGTTGCAATGTTGACCAACCCCGTAATTTGGCCAAATCCGTTACGGTAGAATAATTCATTGAAAGGCTAGTCCTTTTTAAATCGCCAAGAAAAGCCAGTTGTATTAATTGCAATTGGCTTTTTTGTTCTTATTTGGCGGGCCCCTTTTTGCCCCTGACTTTGGGAGTAAATTCTATATTTTGTTTAGGCAAAAAGGTCAGGCTTTCGGCTGTAGTCCTCGGCCCCCTAGGCTAAAGCCGTAGTGGTCCTGTGGGCTACTTGCCTCAATCCTTGCCCGGGTTGGGTGCAAGCCCTTGGTTCAGCAATATGAATAAAACCGGAACAAACCAGCCTGATACCCCGGTTAAAGCCTATACAAGGCAATACTTTTTGGGCTTAGGTCGGGTAGGGATTGAAACGGAAAGCCCACAGCCCCAAACCCTTTTGGGGCGAGGACTTGGAGTGTAAAGCCCGGACCTGAGCCTTAAACATGCTCGGAAAAAAGCTAATCAGGTTGCGGCGAAGGTACCCGCATAAACATAAAAAATAAATTATCAGTTCACCTTAAAACGACTATTAATCCAATCATTGAAATTGATTAATTGCTCTTCATTTTCCAATTCGGAACGGTTAGACCTAAACCAATCCACAATGTTCATGAGCTTTTTATTCTTCTTGAATCCCGGCTTACTCATTAACTTCAGAAGTTCAATCATTTTGTTTTCTGATTCGAAAGTTGGTTCCGAAAGCAAGTTTTTAAACTCTTTTTTAACCTGGTCGATACGCTTCTCGAGGAATTCGATATCCTGAATTTCGAAACGAACTATTAATTCGGCAATGGCTACTCTAAAACGCAAATTAACATCCGCATTGGCAAAATCAGGAAGCAAATACAGTTTAGAAATATTTCGGGCAGATTGGCGAAAATTACCTTTTTCAAAATAGAAAATGGCAAGATTGAGGTAAATAAATTGTTCGTAGAATGGCGATTTCAAATGATCGTTTTGCCCCATTTGCTCCAGGAGGTCGATTCCCTTGTCCAGATCAACTTTAAAATAATTGATAACCAGGATATTGTAATAAAAAAAGAGGTATTTTTCAAAATACACCTTACCAAATTCGTCCATGGCCTCCTTGAGCCGATCGGCATAAAACAAGGATTTTTGGCTTTGACCGGTTTTAGACAAGGTATTAGCAAGGTAGGTAAGCATTTGAAGTTTTACCTCGTGGTTTGCCTTGGTAAAAAGATTATCGGAGCTAAACTCCTGATAGGTTTGAAGCAGGTACTGCTCCAGGTTAGGGTAATCGTGGCGTTGAAGCAAGATACGGCTAACGGCTTGATATATTCGCAAACGGAAGGCCGGACTTTTTTTAACATCATCGCTTTGGGTAAAGTTAGAAATTGTTTTTTCGAGCAAATCCAACACCGAATTTTCTTTGGGAGAAAAGTTTTGTGTAAGTTTTAGACGGTAACTTACCACGGACAATACATCATCGATTTGTCGGAGGTTGGCTAATTTCGCGGAGTTTTCTTTACGAAGATGGATGTAGGCTTCCGGATCGATGGTTAGCAATTCGTAAGAAAGTCGAATGTAATCGCTGTAAATTATTTCGAGTAATTCATAGTATTCCGACACCAAGGCTTGTCGTTCGGCTTTTCGAAGAAAGAAGAAGCAGAGTTTAAACTGAGTTCTTCGGTAGAAAAATTTCGAAAGAGAAATCAAGTAAAGGGTATTGTTAAACTCTTCATCATCGAAATGTTGAAGAACCAAACTTTTACTAAGTTCTTGGGTGAGTCTATTTTTAAGGCGATAGAACGCATTTTTACCGGCTGAGCCATAGAGTATTTTTAATATCTTATTCTCTTCGTAACTATCTCCGGACTTTCTAATAAAATCAAGCAATTCCAAATCTTTACGTCCTTTAGAATCGTCTAATCTGGAGGCATACAACTTAAAGAACCTGAGTTCTTCTTTGGAGAGATTTGATACTATTTGGTTTAAAACATCCATTTTGAAGGCGTAAGATTATTAAAAAAAGTCGAAACCTATACAATTAATTACAGGTATATTTGCCCAAATTCTGAACCATGAAAAAGCGTTTTGCAGTATTGATCGGACTATTGAGCTTATTACTAATTGGAAAAGTTAGGGCTCAAGGACAGGTTTATTTACAGGTTGTAAATGGCAATTTAGGAGGAGTTTTAATTGATTCCAGTTTTACGGATTCGATCATACTGGCTCCATCGGCGAGTTCGAGTTTACAGATAACTTTTGCCAATGTTGGTAATGAAGTATTTACAGGAGATATCGGGTTAGGAGTAAGAGTTAGTAATGACACATTGCAGAACCAATTGGTGAATTATGGAAATACGGTAACTGCCCAGCAATTAGCACCGGGCTTAAGTTCTTCGTTTAGTTTTCCGGATTTTGGTTTACCCAATACCGATTTGCAACTCCGAATCGGGGGAAATGTGGTAGTGGTTTGGCCGGTAGCTGTAAATAGCGCCAGCTCAATTGTTGCGGTTGACAGTCTAAAATTCAAAATTCATGTTGGAGATACAGCTAATGCGGCGTTTTATCATGAATTTCAAACCAATTATGTAGTTTATCCTAACCCTGCAAGTGATCGTTTATACATTGCATTAGATTCAGGCACAAGGGAAGAAACCATTGAAAAGGTTCAAGTATTGGGTTTAGATGGCAAGCTGGAGATGGAAAAGCAAGGTTTTGATGGAAGTATTGATTTAATGGGATTAAGTCCGGGCATGCACTTGGTTAGGGTGATAGAAAAAAACAAGGGATTTTACACCTTTCGAATTTTCTTAGAATAAAGCAAAATAGGCGCGAAACTTGTTGATAAAATGCCTATCTTTGCAGCCCTTTTTGAAACACATGTCTGACAAGGCAAAAATCTTCGCAGGAACGGCAACCAAAGCATTAGCCGAAAAAATTGCAACCAAATACGGAAAGAGTTTAGGCTCTTGTGTAGTTGATAAATTCAGTGATGGCGAATTTGCCTGTTATTTTGATGAGTCGGTAAGGGGCAGCGACGTATTTATCATACAATCAACGATTCCACCATCGGACAATTTGATGGAGATGTTGTTGTTGGCTGATGCTGCCAAACGTGCCAGTGCCAGTCAGATAGTAGCAGTGATACCCTATTTTGGATTTTCTCGTCAAGACAGGAAAGACAAATCCAGGGTTTCCATTGGAGCCAAATTGGTAGCAGATTTATTGGGTACAGCAGGATTTACGCGAGTAATGACGATGGATTTGCATGCGGATCAGATACAAGGATTTTTCAATTTTCCGGTAGATCATTTATTTGCTTCCACCATATTTCTTCCTTATTTATACGAATTAAACCTTCCAAATTTACAGGTGGCTTCACCGGATATTGGAGGAACTCGAAGAGCAAAGTCATACGCCAAGTATTTGAAAACTGACATGATTATTTGCCATAAAACAAGGAGCAAGGCCAATGAAATTGAAAGCATGACAATTATTGGGGATGTGAAAGGAAGGGATGTAATTTTGGTTGATGACATTTGTGATACAGCAGGAACACTTTCCAAAGCGGCAGACATGATCATGAATGCCGGAGCAAGCAGTGTTAGAGCGGTTTGCACCCATGCCATTTTGAGTGGAAAGGCTTATGAAAACATTGAGAAGTCATCCCTTTCTGAATTAATCGTTACGGATAGCATTCCATTGAAGCAAGAAAGTCCAAAAATTAAAGTACTCTCCTGTGCAGATATGTTTGCAGATGTAATAAATAAGTTACTTCGACATGAGAGCATTTCGGAGCACTTCATTATTTAACAATTGAATTTTTTAATAACAATCAATAATAACTAACAATGAAATCAGTATCTATTAGCGGTTCGTCACGTGCGAACGTAGGGACAAAAGATGCTAAGGCTGTTCGTGCAGCCGGTAAAATTCCATGCGTATTGTATGGAGGTTCTGAACAAATCCACTTCCAAGCAGAAGAAAAGGATTTTAAAGGATTAATTTATACTCCAGAAGTTAAATTAGCCGACTTAACTATCGATGGCAAAACTTATAAAGCTGCCGTAAAAGAAACTCAGTTTCACCCAATTTCAGATCGTTTGCTACACGTAGACTTTTTAGAATTGTTACCGGGTAAACCATTAACAATTGAAATTCCGGTTAGAATTGTAGGAAATTCTCCAGGGGTTAAGGCCGGTGGTAAATTGGTAACTAAATTCCGTAAATTAAAAGTGCGCGGAATGGTAGAAGCATTACCGGAGTCAATTGAAGTAAATATTGACAAATTAGATTTAGGACAAGACATTCGAGTTAAAGAAATTTCTGTTGCAGGATTAACTTTACTTGATACTCCAAACTCAGTGGTAGTTGGGGTTAAAACAACCCGTAATGTTGCTGCTGCAGCCGACGGAGGTAAAAAATAAACCTAAGGTTTTGTTTAATCGAAAAGGCCGGAATTTCTTCCGGCCTTTTTTTTTACCCTGATTTTTTATTCATTCTGTTCATTTTATCCTGTTTGAAGTTATACCGAATGTAAATTATGTTTAGTCCAATTTTAGGTATTAATTCCTATTGAAAAATAGGCCTAACATACTGTATACTCGGCATTTACCAATCTAAATTTATAAAAGCCTTCGGACTATTTATAAACTAAAATTGATATTATATTTCAATGTACCTTTGCAGGCTTAATAATGGGTCCGACCGGTTTTGACAGCGCCCAGGAAGCAGTGTAAGCATACCGTGTGTTGTTTGTATGACACGTTAATCCTAACATTCAACTTTTGCAAACGGAGAATACTCCTATGCAATGGCTGCCTAATACCAGGTATTAGCACCATTTGTCCCGCGGTAGGCTTTTTCTTGTAGCTAGCCGCCTGGACACCAAAACCACAAGAATAGCCACTAGCGACACCTTTAAGTTAGGGCGAAACACCAAAGGTTAAGGTGGTTGTAGGTTGCCTCTGGCCGGCCTCCACCCGACAATTAAGTAGCAGGCTAAGTATGTAGAAAGCATTGTTGCCGAGTGTTTGGACGAGGGTTCGACTCCCTCCGGATCCACAAATACAAGACAGGCAAAGGCCTCCGTTAGGAGGCCTTTTTCGTTTTGTCGAATTTTCGATCAAGCTCTGCTTGAATCGGAAATTCGACAAAACGAAAAAAAGGACGCGATAGCGGACTTAGCCTGACTTGTTGACCTTGGGAGCCAAGGGAGCACGTCAGTACTCCCGACCAATATAAAGCCCAACTTGAAAGGAAAATTCGACAAAATGAAAATAAGGACGCGTTAGCGGACTTTGCTTGTCTTGTTAACTTGTGGGAAGGAGGGTGCACGACAGTACACCCTTCAATTCCAAAATCCAAAACAATCATAAGCATTTTCAAACTAGACAATTAAATTGAAAGTCTTGAAAGATTAGTTTTAAAAACTAGACAAAATCTAAAATATGGAATTTTTTGGAATCATATTCCAAATTTTTCCATATTTTTGTAAAATGATTAAGCGGGTAGCAGAGGATAAGTTAAAAGATTTGGCCAATAAATTTAAGGCAGTTGCGGTTACAGGGGCACGCCAAACCGGCAAGACTACCTTGGTAAAAAAAGTCTTTAACAACAAACCTTATCTTTCCCTGGAAAATCCGGATTCACGCAGATTTGCGTTGGAAGACCCCCGTGGATTTATTCAATCTTATCCAAATGGAGCCATATTGGATGAGGTACAACGAGTACCCGAATTATTTTCATACCTACAGGAAACCTTGGATAATTCGAAGGCAAATGGATTGTTCATTTTAACAGGTTCCAATAATTTCCTGTTGCAGGAGAATATTTCTCAAACACTGGCCGGACGAGTTGGGTACCTGAATCTATTGCCCTTTTCAATAAGCGAATTAAATCAGGGAAAATTACTGCCAACAACGGATGATGAACTCCTTTTGAAAGGATTTTACCCGCCTGTTTATGACCAGGAAATACCGCCGGAGGATTGGTATCCCAATTATATTCGAACTTATATAGAAAGAGATGTAAGGCAAATAAAAAACATCAATGACCTCATTGTATTTGAACGATTTATAAAACTTTTGGCCGGTAGGTCAGGACAGGAATTAAACAGTAGTGCTTTAGCTGTAGAAACCGGGGTAGATGTGAAGACCATACAGTCTTGGATTGGAATTCTGGAAAGTAGTTTTATCATTTATCTGCTAAAACCTCACCATCAAAATTTCAATAAAACCATTGTTAAAAGACCCAAAGTTTATTTCTACGATTCAGGCTTGGTTTGCTACCTTTTAGGCATTCGAAATGTGCTGCAACTTGACACCCATCCATTGAGAGGGGCTATTTTTGAGGGAATGGTGGTTACAGAGTTGGTCAAAAATAGAACCAATTCGGGCTTAGAGGTTAATCTGTTTTATTGGAGGGATAAAACAGGACATGAAATTGACGTGCTGGTAGATAATGGAACTGATATTTTACCAATTGAAATCAAATCGGGCATGACAGTTCGAAACGAATATTTTAAGAATATGAATTATTGGATGAAACTAAGCGGTACAGGCAAAGGGATGATACTTTATGCAGGAGAACAAAACCAAGTGCGAAGCGATGGAAAAGAAATATTGAATTGGAGAAATTTAATGGAAAAGGATTTGTGAATTGGACTAGAAAAACAATTTCAAAAATCAACTGAAAACATCATCCGGTCTAACCCAACACTGCCCGACACGAAGCCCCGGGTTAGGGATTGCAGTGGAAATCCTTTTTGTCGAGGTTACGAGCAAAAAGATTGGAACGGAAAGCCCGGCCCGTAGGGAAACCCCAAAAAACAAAAAAAATAGAAAAAAAATACCACGATTCTATTTCTTTAAAAACTCCCTTTCATATCTCCTACCAAACTGAATAAACATGCCCAGGCCAAAGGGTTTTCCTTTTTGAACGGCTCTCTTAAAATAGTAGTGTTTATTGCCAATGCAAGTTCCGGTGCAAACATTTTTGGTGGTGAGGTAGGTATTCCCGACTGGTTCAATGCTATATTTACGTAATCCGGTATAAGCCAGTTGAATAGAATTTTCATATTGTTCTCCTTTAATTAAACCTAGCTTCAAACCGGTGCTGATTCCATAGGCAAACATGGCCGTGCAGGAACTTTCAATATAGTTTTCCGGGTCGGTGTTTCGCACAGGTAATTGGTACCAATGTCCGGTTTTAGGATCTTGCAACTTTGGTAAAGTTTGAAGCATTTCGGTTAGGTATTGGGCCATTTCTTGGCGAATGGGATGACCAAGAGGTAAGGATTCAACCATATCAGATAGTGTTACGACAATCCAGCCATTTCCACGCCCCCAGAACTCCAAGCTGCGCCTGCTTTGTTTATCAGCCCAATGCATCTGACTACAAAAGGTGCAATGTACTTTATTGTCATTGTCCCATCCGTGGTACCAAAGTTTAGTTTCCGGATCCTGCAACTTTTCTCTGTGTAAACGGAACTGTTTGGCCAATTCCTGCAAGTATTTTTCATCGCCGGTGGCTTTATACATTCCCAATAAAAATTCACCTACCATAAAAACGGTATCGTCCCATAGCTCGGTAAACAACATCAGGTGGGAAACTCCACCAGCTTCTGTTCTGCGTATTTTAAGGTAATCGCGGTAAATTTTTTCAGCTTTTTTCAAATACTTCTCATCCTTGGTATGGGCGTATAAAAAAGCCAATCCTAAACCGGAGGCTACAGCATTGGGCGTTTTTCCATTGGCAGGTTTGTAAGTTCGGTCGATGGCCTTTTGGATATAATTGAAGTATATTTTTTTCTGCTCTTCTCCTGCCCATTCGTATTGTTTAATCATGGTGTTGAGCAAGGCTGCATTTTGCCAGGTCCATTTGTAGGTGCTAGCCGGACGGTATTTTTCACGAGTGTACGAGTCCAAACTATCTACCCAAGTTTGAGAGAAAAGGGTGTTGAGAAGAAAAAAAACAAATACAATGGAGGATAAGGTAGCTTTTAAAAACATTCTGAAAAGTCAAAAATGACCAGTAAAGATATTCTTCTAGATAAACTAGTCAATGAAAAGGCGAAACTTTTATTCCAGACCAAATTTTCCAAAATCTTATATTATCTTTGTAACTTAATTTGAATTATATTTCTATATATAATTGATTATCAATAAAAAAATTAAAACTTAAATAATAATTTTAAATTTTATCATACACCATATAAAGAAATAAATTCCCATTTTAATAACTTTTCTATACTATAATCATGGAACTAAGCACCATAAAATCCAAAATCTATGAAATCAGAGGCTACAAAGTGATATTAGACTTTGACATTGCTGAACTATATGGCATTGAGACCAAAAGGCTCAAAGAGGCAGTTCGCCGAAATGCAAATCGCTTTCCTAATGACTTCATGTTCGAACTGTCTGAAAATGAATTCAATGTCCTTTTGAGGACGCAAATTGCGTCCTCAAACAAAGGTCGGGGAGGAATTCGATACCGGCCATTTGCATTCACCGAGCAAGGTGTAGCCATGCTAAGTTCGGTTCTCAATACTGAAAAAGCAATCGAAGTAAACATTTCCATAGTTCGAGCTTTTATTTTCGTTCGTCAAATGGCCTTGGAAAACAATGAACTATTGGAAAAGCTAGGCTTATTGGAAAACAAGTACGATCGTCAATTTTCGGATGTATATGAAGCACTTAATTTTCTGCTGTCAAAAGACAAAAAACAAACCGAACAAAAGGAAAGAAGAAAAATTGGTTACTTACCCTGAGAATCTAAGGAACAATTAACTTTAATTTCAGGGGCTTCACAGTGATATTCAATTCCTCCGGGAAATGGTAAGGATCACCATCCATTTGGGAAATAACACCCTTTCTGGTTTTTATTTTAAACAGGGTACTCGCATAGGTTTCATAATATTTCGATTTATGCAAAGTCCCTAAAAACATTCTTCCCACCAAAATTGGCGTTAAGTACCAAGGAAACTCATTAATTACAACCACATCTAAAATCCCATCATCCATTTTGGCATTGGCTGCAATGATGGCATCGCTACCAAATTGGCGACTATTGGCAACAGTAATAGAGAAAACCCTTCGTTTCATTTCCAAACCATTTACCTGAAGCTCCACCTCTTCCGTTTTATATTTAGGCATACATTTGGTTGTCACCTTTACATATGACCAAAATCCACGCTTACCATATCGAGAAAAGGCATCAGCAACAAAAGCATCGAAACCTACTCCGGCTACATTTACAAATAGTTTCCCATTCAACTCCCCTAAATCAATCCAACGTTCCCTTCCCGAATTTAATAGCAAAATAGCCTTTTCTACATCAACAGGAATCTTCAAATCCCTTGCCAATCCATTACCAGAACCGGTTGGTATAATTCCCATTGGCACATCGGTATGTTGCAAGGCACGGGCAACTTCATTGATACTGCCGTCTCCACCAGAAACCACCACCATGGAATATCCATCTTTCACCGCTTCTGCAGCCAATTCAGTTGCATGTCCGGGGGCTTTGGTAACCAATAATTTAAAATCAAACTTGGATTTATCCAACAATTTCGGAACCAATTTCTGCAATACACGCTGCTTTCCAACACCTGAAATTGGATTAATGATAAAGCATATTTTTTTCTTTTCTTCCACCACTAATTACAAAAAGGGGGCAAAGGTAGAAGGGATGTTCTACCAAGATGTAAACGACTTGTTAAAATTTGGGAATTAATTGCCGCAATTGCAGCCGGGCGAAAACAAAACCTCGGTTCCTGTTGGGAAATGCTTTTGTATATCCTCTTTTTGACTATCGGTTAAAATGATTACGCGCAAATCCACTCTTTTTAGCTTTTTAAAGTTCTTAAATTCAGAGGGTACGGCTTCCAATTCATTGCTCCAAACATCCAAAACCACTAAGTTTTGAAGATCTACCAACTCCTTAGGCAGTTCAACCAAATCATTTTGACTTACAACTAGCTCTCTTAAATTCTTCAATTGAGCAAGCATTGGATTGATATACTTAATATGATTTTTGGCAAAACTAAGTTTTTGCAATTTTTCCAACTTTACTATTGATGAAGGAATTTCAGTAAATTGATTTCGAGTTAATACCAATTCCTGAAGATTAGGAAACTTAAATACAGCTTCCGGAATATCTCTCAGCTTTTTACCTTTTAAATGCAATCTATACACAGAATCCGGACTAATGGTAGCAGCTTCTTTCAAGGAGGTAAAAATTTGAGCATTTTCCAATTCCAATGAATCCAACAAGCGACCACTCTGAGCAAAACTGCCAAAATTCAGTCCAATACCTATCAAAATTCCAAGTAGTTTCTTCATGGTTTTATTTGTTCAAATTTCGAATATTTTTTAATACTTCCAGACTGAATTCTTTATCCTTACCAATAGCTTCAATCAATTCATCCAATCCGTTGAATTTTTTCTCATCCCTGATACGGTCTAATACCTTCACACTCAATTGTTCCCCATAAATCTCTTTGTCAAAATTAAATATATTCACTTCCACATGAATACCATTTCCTACATCGGTGGTAGGGTTGGTGCCTATGTTCATCATTCCACCGAATTCCATTTCTTGGTAAAATGCTTTAACTACATAAACGCCATTTGCCGGTTTAATTTTATATGGATCTGCAATTTGAATATTTGCAGTGGGATAACCTAACTTCCTTCCTAACTTTTTCCCTTCAATCACCTTTCCGGAAAACTCAAACTCAGATCCCAGATAAGAATTGGCAGTCTTTACGTCCCCTTCATGCAAGGCATTTCTGATTTTAGTTGAGCTAATTTCAATATGGTCAACTTCACTTGCAGGAATTTCCTCCACTTCAAAACCATAAACCGGACCAAACTCCAGCAAATGCTCAAAACCTCCTTCTCTATTTCTTCCAAAATGATGGTTATAACCGATAACCAAACGTTTGGTTTGAAACTTTCCAACCAATACATCTCGAATAAATTCCAACGAAGTCATTCGGGAAAACTCCTTCGAAAAAGGATGAATAATTAAATGATCTACCCCCGCTTCTTCCATCAATCGAATCTTCTCTTCCCGGGTATTTATCAATTTTAAATCATTGTCATCCGGAAACAACACCATTCGAGGGTGAGGATCAAAGGTTAATATTAAGGTTTCTCCGTCTACCTGATTTGCTATAGTTTGAAGTCGGCGGATAATAGAACGATGCCCTAAATGAACCCCATCAAAGGTGCCGGTAGTTACCACTACATTTCGTGCCCCTGAAAATTCGCTAATATGGTTGTAGACCTTCAATTCTTTCCTTAATTCGTGGCAAAGGTATTATAAAACATGAATTTCAATCCTCCCTCCTACTTCATCGCCTTGTAAAACAATTCATGTATTCTCGTGCGAATGTTCAGTTGGCTTAGTTTCTTGTTTTCTGCATCCGGATATACACGATTGGATAAAAACACATAAACCAGCCGGGTTTTAGGATCAACCCAAGCAACTGTTCCTGTAAATCCGCTATGACCAAAACTTGATAAATCGGCAGATGCCGCGGCAGGATCATCCTTGCTTAAATCAGGATCGGGTTTGTCAAGAATTAAACCCCTGCGATTTCCTTCCGGACAAAAATAACAGGTATTAAAGGTGTCTAAGGTGGATGAAGAAAAATAGCTTTCGCCCGCATATTGTCCTTTAAAGGCGAATAAACTAAACATCTTCCCTAAATCATTCGCAGTTCCAAATAAACCTGCATGTCCACTTACCCCTCCCAATAATGCCGCCATTGGATCATGCACATACCCTTGAACCAATTGTTTACGAAAAGCTACATCATACTCGGTTGGGACTATCCGTTCTATCGGAAACCTTCCCAATGGATTATAGCCCAAAGTAGCACATCCCAGTTTATTGTAGTATTGTTCTTTTACCAATTGGGCCAACGGTTTGTTCAATAAGGATTCAACTACATCCTTCATATAATACATTCCTAAGTCGCTATACACATACTTATGGTTGGTATCTACCTCGGTTTTGTCAATGATTTTTCTAATAGAATCCGGGTAAGATGACAAAGCAAACATTCCAGTAGCAACCGGAATCGCAAACCCTGCAGAAGGGGACGAACTGATTAATTGTGGATTCCATTCGGCATTTTGCAATACTTTGGAACCAAAAGGAATAAATGCTTTTAATCCGGCCCGATGGGTCATAATATCCAGTAATTTCAAACTATCTTTATTGGTATTAACCAACCTTGGAAGGTATTGTCCTAACCTGCTTTTTACGGCAAGTAAGCCCGCATCGTAAACCTTCATTACCATTGGTAAGGTTGCAGCAGCCTTGGTTATGGAAGCCAAATCATACAAACTTTGAGTATTTACCTTTTGCTTATTTTCATAGGTATAATAACCAAAGGCTTTGTTCAAAAATACCACACTGTCTTTCATGGCCCATATCTGACAGCCGGGGGTAGCCTGGTTAAATATTGCTTCTTTTGCCAGGGAGTCAACCTGTGAAAGGACGGTAGAAACCAAACCAACTTCTTCGGGCATGCCGTATCGAATTCGAATAGGCCTGGTGCAGGTTCCCATACCCATTTTAAATCTTCCGGAGGTAACCGGCAAATTCCCCATAAAACCTATTCCTCCAAAAATGCCCATGGCCGCATATTGTTGGGCTAGCTCCGATTGTTCGTAGGTTTCAATAATGCACTTAAAGCGATCCGGATTGGGAATATTCTTTAACGAATAAGCATTTGCAAATACTACCAAAATCGTTGGCTTTAATCCGGCAATGGTATCAGCAATTTTTTGGTCGGCTGCCGTAATTCCGAAACTCTTGGAAACCGCCTGCAACGTATTTTGAAATCCTGCAATTACTAAATTATAGTCCTTCAACTGTGCAACCAGACTATCCCGATCAGCTTTAGTAGATTTATGAGAAATATAAAAATTTCGAATTTCAGTATAATTTCCCAGCATATCCAAGAAGGGGGTTTGAATAGAATCACCAATACAAACAGCCGCAATTTTTAAGGTATCCAAACTTTTTAAAGGGAGCAGATTATTTTCATTTTGTAGCAAGGTGATAGCCGACCTAACCAACCTTCGATTAATCAATTCTGCCTCTGGTGCATTTAATGCCTTGTGTATGGTTTGTGGATTAATTCTCTTGAATTTGGCTAATCCAGCCCACTCCTTTACTTTCAATATCCGTTTCACCCGTTTATCCAATTCTACTATGGAAAATTCTCCGGACTCTATGGCTTGTTTAATTCGCTGAATGCTATTCTCAACATCTTCCGAAAACAATAAAATATCGTTACCTGCCAAAAGTGCCTTTAAGTTAATTTCAGCCGGTGTGTAATATTTAGCAACTCCTTGCATGTTCAGGGCATCGGTAAAAATCAAACCCTGGTATTTCATTTTTTCTCTAAGCAAGTCGTTTACCACCTTATGACTTAGGGTAGCCGGCATATTTTTGGTCGAATCCAAAGCGGGAACAAACAAATGCCCAACCATAACCGAACCCAATCCATTATCAAACATTTCTTTAAATGGAAAAAGTTCCAAGGTGTCTAACCTGGAGGTGCTGTGTTTCAAGGCCGGCATATCAAAATGTGAATCCACATCCGTATCACCATGCCCGGGAAAATGCTTACCGCATGCCAGTACCTGATTGTCTTGAAGTCCACGCAAATAGGCTAATCCTTTTAAGGTAACATTGATTTTATCTTCACCAAAGGAACGATTTCCTATCACCGGATTATCGGGGTTAGAATTAACATCCAGCACAGGCGCAAAATCAATGTGAATTCCCATCAATTTGCACTGCCTGGCAATTTCTTCTCCCATTTCAAAAATCAATAAATCATTCTGAATGGCACCTAACATTTGTTGCCTTGGAAACTTGGTTGTACTATCCAGTCGCATGCTAAGCCCCCATTCCCCATCGATGGAAATGAGCAAGGGCGTTTTTGTCAAACTTTGGTAATAGTTGGTCAAATTGGCTTCTCGAACAGGTCCGCCCTGCATAAAAATCAAGCCTCCAATTTTCAAATCCTGAACCAAATGCCTGATGGATTCTACGTGGGCAGCATCTTTGTTTGAATATGCCGCAACCATAAATAATTGGGCAATCTTCTCTTCCAAACTAAGGGAATGAAAAACCGAATCAGCCCAGGAATGCCTTACCTTCGAAGAATTACCAAATACAGGTTGCCCCCTGAATTCTTTATGTTCAACAGGTGAGCGTTCGGCAACATGGGTAATTTCCTGCTTGGACTTACATCCTTGGAAATAAACCGAAACGGCTAAAAATAGGGTTATAAATGCGCTTGCTTTGGCTAGTGTCTTTGCCATATCTAAACGGCGAAGTTCCTCGATTATTTCAGCCTTTTTTAGGATAACTAAAGTAATTTTCAACATAAACCCTATGAAAAACCCTAAATCCTTGTATTTTCGTCCAATTCTATTTTGAACCACTTTCCTATATGCACTATATTGAACTAAGAGTTTCCGTTCATCCCAAAGACCCCTGGAGCGACCTGATAATGACCGAATTGGCGGAAATCGGATTTGATAGTTTCGAAGAAAATGAGTCCGGATTTATGGCTTATATCCCTGAAAATTTATACATCAAAGACCTTCCGGAAAAAATCGTTGACCATTACGCCAAAAAAGCTCGAATTGTCCTTCGCGAAAAAATTCTTCCCCCTCAAAACTGGAACGAAGAATGGGAAAAAAATTTTCAACCCGTCGAAATTGGTAAGCAACTACATATCCGTGCCGAATTTCATGAAGAAAAGCCGGGCTTTGAACACGAAATTATTATTCAACCCAAAATGGCCTTTGGAACCGGGCATCACGAAACTACCTATTTGGTTTCGAAAATGATGCTGGACATGGACTTTAAACGAAAAAAAGTGCTGGACATGGGCACCGGAACCGGACTTCTGGCCATTTTAGCCATGAAATTAGGCGCAAAACAGGTTAAAGCGGTTGACATTGATGAATGGTCGGTTGTAAATTCTCAAGAAAACGTTGAACGAAATATCAGCTCCGGAATTGAGGTGGTACAAGGCGGTATAGAAACCATTCAAGGTGAAAAATTCGATACCATCCTGGCCAATATTAACCGCAACGTTTTGCTCGATATGGCGCATTCCTTTTCAGAGGCCTTGAATTCAGGTGGAGAAATAGTGCTAAGTGGCTTTTACCTAGACGATTACCTCCTAATTTTAGATGGATTTACCAAAAATGGTTTTGAACCCGGTTTGCAACAATCGAAAAACAATTGGATGGCGTGTAGATTTGTGAAAAAGTAATTTCTTTTTTGTAAGCAATCGTTCGCTGCCCGAAGAATCACCTGCCCCGTTATCGCCTATAGTTTGCCCATCCATGTGGTGTAAAAACCCAATTCTGTGCATTTGGGCAAAGCTATTTGGCTCTACCGGGCTTAGCTTAGAAAGGCTTAACTTTCAACCTATCTTCATCTCAAGGTGCAGATGCCGGGTGCAATGCCATTCCCAAGCATACCATGGATAAATCCTTCTGGTTGAACTTGGCAGACTGCTTGGCTCCAGACCGGGTAGGGATAGCAGTGGAAAGCCCACAGCCGACCGCGGCGATAGCCCGGGCGGCGAGGACTTGGAACGAATAGCCCGACCCTGAGCCAAATAAAACTTCGGGCAATGAAAAAAATTTGGTGCGAAGGGGACCCGCCAAAAACTAATTAAAAAAATGTTGACAACCCTACTCTAGCATCGCATCTACCAAATCGCTTTCAAAAGACTGAAAAACAGGCTTTAAATTACTTTTCCCATTGGTGCCATAATTCACAAAAAACACCAGGGTTTTATGCTGTTCCGGAAAGTAAAACAGATCAGCGCTGTAGCCCAAATCACGGCCGGTATGCCCAATTCCGTAGGCCTTTTTATTGGTAAATTTCTTGATGGTCGAAAGTCCGGTATAGAAATCTTCATCTTCTTGAACAAACTGCTGCATTTGATCCAGGGAAGCCTGAGTCAGCAAGGTTTTATCAATCAACAAAGCTTTTATAAACACCTGAAGATCAAACACATTGGAAAAAACCCCACCATAGCCGTTGCCGCTACCTGTAATCAAATTCGACACATTACAGATGGTTCCGTTGTTATGCAAATCGAAATAACCTTGAGCCGAACTGGAAGGAATAGATTCGTGGCCTTGGTAATAGGTACTTGAAAGCCCCAAGGGATCAATAATTTTTTCGCGCAAAAGCAGGTGGTGCTCAACCCCTGTTGCGGCCTTAATACACATACTGAGCAAAACAGTATTGGTATTGGAATAATACGCCGGATAGGTACTTAAATCATAACCATCCTTTCCATAAACATAGCTCAACAACTCCTCCTGTGACCATGTTTTATTCGGATTGTTCAGGATTGCCAGGTAAAACTCCGAACTGGTAATAACATCATAAATTCCGGTAGTGTGATTCATCAATTGGCGAATGGTTTTGCCTTCTGCTTTATCTATTTTAGAAAGAATATCGTTGGAAATGTATTTCGAAATAGGATCATCGATGTTCAGTTTACCTTCTTCTTGCAACTTCATGGTTAAGGTACCCACCATTAATTTGGTGATACTGGCTACCTTGGAAATGTGACAAGGAGTGTAATGAATTCCCTGATCGATATCGGCATACCCGCCAACACCGGTGAAAGTACCAATGGAATCTTCGATTAATACAGAAATTCCCGGCAAACCTTGTTTCACATACTTATCGATGATAGCTTGGTAGCTTGGAGCTTTGGGATGATTAAACCAGGTAGCAGGTTGTGGGCAGGGAACTACCTCAGTGGGTAAAATATTGGCCTTTTTGCAGGCAGGAAAGAAAGCGATTAAAGCTCCAAAAAACCAATTATTTAAGTGTCGTTTCATGCTTACCAGGTTTTAAAGGAAAGGAAAGTCCGAGCAAAAAACTATTGACCGGAAGCAAAGGAACATAATTAGCTACAAAAGGTCCTTGCATTAAGGTTCTAAACTGAATGAGCAGTCTAATTCTATCGGGGTCGGATTTTACCAAAGCCACATTGGCACCAAGTGTTAAACCGGCTACAAACTGAGCTCGTCCGGTGATACCATGAATTTTTTCATAGTCGCCTTGGTTGTTGAGTTTAAAGCGTTGGTAGTCGGTAAAAGAGTGCAAATAACCTCCGCCCAACGCGATGTCGAGGGCTACAAACTTCGAAAATGCCAAACGGTAATCCACATCTAACTGTAAACGAAGGGCAGTTTGGAAAAAACGATGGTAGTATCCACCAAAAGTTCCCTTTATCCAAAACTGATTGACCTCTTTTTTATTGAGCTTGTATTCGTAAAATACTTCAGCCCCCGGATGGAATTGGCTGTAAAAAAGTGAACCATAACCGGTGATTGGCAGTCCGGTGGTATTGTTGGAAAAGCTTCCTCCCAGGCGATGCACTTGGGCAAAGGAATAATTTGCAAATACCACAAAAAAAAGAAGTAGGATGCTTTTCATTTGATACAAAGGTGGGATGAATATTCAAATTATAACCATCGAAAAAGGAAAATTCTAAGCAACTTTTACAAGGAAAGGGTATTCTTTAGAAGTTAAACTTCCGATTTTGAGAAATTCTATTCCATAAATTGGCGTAATTTATGGATTGACACTCCAAATATTACGGAATAATTTCGAAAAACAGGGCAAATGAAAATTCCAATTTTACCTTTGTTCCATGATTTGGTTTGCCTTCCTTTTATTTCTTGCCTTTTCAGGTTTCATGGTGTATGCCTCGGCCTACATCGGCTCCCAAGTCTATGTAAAGGCATTGCTAAAGGGTAAACCCGGCAAAGGACAAATTGCTATTACTTTCGATGATGGTCCTGATGGTGAAAATACAAAACAGGTGCTGAATGTTCTTCGAAAACACCAAATCAAGGCCAGTTTTTTCTTAATCGGAAAAAAAATTGCTGGACAGGAAAATCTTGTAAAAGAAATTCACCAAGAAGGTCACCTGATTGGCAACCACTCTTTTGTTCATGATTTTTGGTACGACCTAAAAAACGAAAAGGAAATTTTGGAGGATATGCAACAATGTCTTACTTCAATTGAAAAGGCTGCAGGTATTCGAACAAAATTGTTTCGTCCACCTTATGGCGTAACCACCCCAAACATAGGAAAGGCCGTAAAAAAACTACACTTACATACCATTGGTTGGAGTTTGCGCAGCTTGGATACTACAGCCAAATCCAAAGAAGAACTTTTAAAACGGGTAGAAAAGGTAAAAGATGGCGACATTGTACTTTTTCACGATACAACCGAATTTATGGCCGAGTTTTTGGAAGAGTTTATTCAACTTTGCCATTCCAAAAATCTAAAAATTGTAGGATTGGACGAATTGTTAGGAATTGAATACTATGAATAAACTTTTTACTTTTCTTTTCTTCTTTCAAATTGGGCTGCATATTCAGGCTCAAACATCTGCAGAAAAATTAAGTGCATTAATGAAAAAGGTGGCTAAGGAAACCCAAACGTTACAAAGCCATTTTGAACAGGAAAAATTTTCGCCATTGCTTGAAAACACGGCCAAAACTTCGGGGCAACTTTACTTCCAACAACCCAAATCCATTTGTTGGAAATATGTGGGGGAAAAGGCTAATTCCATTGTTTTTAATGAAGAAAAGGCCTTTGTAATCTCAAATGGCAAACGCAAAGAATACAATTTGGAGAAAAATCCAATATTCCGAAAAATGAATGAACTCATTGCCAGCAGTGTCCAAGGGCAAGTGATGGAACAAAAGGAATTTAAAGTGGAGGTTAAGGAAGAAAAAGGAAATTACCTGGTTTACATGAAACCCAAGGCCAATGCTGTCAGGTTATTTGTAAAAGAAATTCAATTGAAGGTTAACAGCAAAGGTTTGGTCGAAGCACTGACCATATTCAGTAAAAATGGGGATTGGACAAAAATTATGTTTAGCCAACAGGTGGTAAATGCAAAAGTAGATGCCGGGCTTTTCAAGTAAACTATCTACCGTTTTTTAGCCAAACCAATACAGCTTAAAGAGAAATGTTTTTCCAACCTGTCAGGTACCTTGAATTACCTTTGGTTTCCTCTTGAGATTTTGGATCCAAGCTTTTAATAATTGGTTGGCATTTCACTGCATAAAAATTAAACAATTCAAAAAAAAATGCAAATGTTTTCACTTTTAAGGCCTTAACTCAATTAATAAAACTATTTAACTTGTTTTCCGGAGAAGATCCACAGCAATCCAAACATCAGCAAGCCATTAAAAAATAATAGCTCCAAACCAACCTTATAACCGCTTAACCATTGCTCGGAGTGCAAACTAAAATAATAACATACCACCGGTGGAATAATTGCCAAAATCGGAATCCATTTGTCTGTTGCTACCCTTTTGGTTAAAATTCCAAAGGCGAAAAGTCCCAACAAAGGTCCATAGGTATAGCCTGCCAGGGTTAAAATAGTATCTACAATGGCTTTATCATTGAGCAGACTAAAAACCACAATGCAAACCAACAAAAGCAATGCAAAACCAATATGAATCAAATTGCGATAAATTGTTTTCTTTTCTTCACTGACCTTTTCATTCCGCTGAAGGTGCAAAAAATCATAATAAAACGAGGTAGTAAGCGTAGTCAAAACCGAATCGGCACTGGAAAAAGTAGCAGCCGTTAAACCAATAATAAAGGCCAAACCGGCCCAAACTCCTAAATGGTTGAGTGCCAAAACCGGGAACAGCTTATCCGTAATCATTTTCCCTTCGGCATTTAAGGGAATGGCAATGTGGTTAAAATCAACAAAGGTGTAAAGCAAAACGCCCAAGGACAAGAAAAAAACATTGACCATGACCATTACAAAACTGAAGGAAACGATGTTCTTTTGAGCCTCTCCCAAACTGCGGCAGCTCAAGTTTTTCTGCATCATATTTTGATCCAATCCAGTCATGGCTATGGCAATAAAAAATCCCCCTAAAAATTGCTTCCAGAAGTAGTTCTTTTCCTTAAAATCCCAGAAAAAAGTTTCTGAAAGCGGACTTTCCTTCACCGTATTTACAAGGCCTGAAAAGTCGAGGTTTAAATTGGAGGCAATTGCTGCTATGCTTAATATAACGCCCATCAATAAAAACAAGGATTGGAAAGTATCCGTCCAGACCAAGGTTTTGATGCCTCCTTTGGCTGTGTAAACCAACATCAAGGCAATGATAAAGGCAACTGCTACAAAAAAGGGAATATGAAAAGCATCAAAAACAAAGGTTTGTAGCACCCCGGCAGCCAGAAATAAGCGTCCTGCCGCCCCCAAGGTTCTACTTACTATAAAAAAGAAGGAACCTGTTCTTTCTGCTCCGGCGCCAAAGCGTGTTTCAAGGTAAGTGTAGATTGAGGTAAGATTCATTTTATAATATACCGGCATCAATACATAGGCAATAACAAAATAGCCGGCCAAATAGCCAAGCACCAATTGTAAATAGGAGAATTTGGCCAAAACAACTAAGCCTGGTACGGATATAAAAGTCACACCGGAAAGGGAATCCCCGATCATACCAAATGCCACAGCCAACCAAGGTGAAGCTTTATTGCCTGTAAAATAACTGGTATTGTCGGCATGGCGGGAGGTGTAAATGGAAATTCCGACCAAGGCAAAAAAGTAAACCGCAATGGAAACAAGGATAATGATTGGACTCATATGGGGTAAAGGTAAATTCCTTAAAAAACTAGTTCAGTGGAATTCATATCTTTTTTCAACCACATAACGTGTAAGAAATTATTTCCATTGATTGCTAAATTTGTATCACCATTTTATCACCATGAAACAACTTTACACTACCCTCCTTCTATTTCTTTGCCTTTTTTCTTCCAAGGCTCAAACTTTCCAAACCTTCCACGACTTTTCGGCTGCTACAATTTTCGAAGACACTATTTCTATGTCCCAATTCGCCGGTAAGAAACTCATGGTAGTGAATACCGCCAGCTATTGTGGCTATACTCCCCAATTTGCCGACCTCCAAGAACTCGATTCTACCTACGAAAGCTATAATTTCGAAGTAATTGGTTTCCCTTGCAACGATTTTGGAAATCAAGACCCGCACGGTGATTCTTCTATTTGGGAATTTTGCTCTGCTACCTACGGTGTTACTTTTCAAATGATGTCAAAAGTTCATACCGTTGTGGGCGATACCGCACCTATTTACAAGTGGCTGCAACGAGCTGATCTAAATGGTGTTTCAGACGCTAGCATCAATTGGAATTTCAATAAATTTTTAATTGATGAACAAGGACATTGGGTTGCCCATTACCCTTCCTCCACCCAACCTTTCGATCAAGCCATTGTTGATTGGATCACCACACCATCTACTGTTGGAATTTCTACCACCTCCAACACCCTTGTTAGACTCCTGCAAAATCCTGTTTCAGATCAAATTCAATTCAAATTACCTCCAAGTTTCTCCGGTACCTGCCACTATAACTTGCTTAATCTTCAAGGACAATCGGTTTTGAATGGACAATTTTCATCGGATGCAAATTCATCTTTTCAAGTCCTTGTAAATCATTTACCTGGAGGAATTTATTCGCTCCAAATCCAAAATGCCACCTTGGCCCAAAACCTTAAAATAGCCATTCAATAGCCCTTATCCAGGTATTTCTGTAAAAGTTCTAAAATTCCTTTCGTCATTTTTGGCTGATTATTATTAACTTTTTAGCCATTTAAAAACAAAAACTATCATTTTTGGCTGTTTTTTAAAATAAAAAAAGCCGTTTTTACCAAAATTTACATACTTTTGGCTGATAAACTCAGGACATGAAAGAAATCATCGGCCGATACGAAGAACAAAAAACCATCCAAAAGCTTCTTACAAGTAAGCGTTCCGAATTCTTGGCACTATACGGTAGGCGAAGGGTTGGTAAAACTTACCTCATTCGGGAGTACTTCCAAAACAAATTTGCATTTTACCTCACCGGAATCGCTAATGCGAAAACCGAACAACAATTATTGAATTTCGACCTACAGCTGCAGCACCTTACCGGATCAGAACTACAACGATCTGCCAATTGGATCGAAGCCTTTTATAAGCTACGAACCTATCTCAGCCAACAAAACCCGGCCGAAAAACAGGTTCTATTCTTCGATGAACTTCCTTGGCTCGACACCAATGGTTCTGACTTTATCCAAGGTTTAGAACATTTTTGGAACAATTGGGCAGATGGTCAAAAAAACATCTTCCTCATCGTTTGCGGATCGGCGGCTTCCTGGATGATAAATAACCTCATCAACACCGCCGGAGGTTTACACAACCGCCTCACCCATCAAATGAAAATCCAGCCTTTCAACCTAAAAGAAACATTCGATTTTTTCCAACACAAAGGCTATCAATTTAACCAACAGCAGGTCATTTTGCTCTACATGACCATGGGCGGAATTCCCTATTACCTCGACCAGGTTCCTTCCGAAAAAAGCGCCGCACAAGCCATCCAAAACCTATTCTTTGACAAAAACGCAAAACTTCAAACCGAATTCAACCAATTGTATCGGGCCCTGTTCCGCAAACACGAAATCTACGAAAAAGTGGTTGAAATACTTTCCGGCAAGGCACTGGGTTTCACCCGAACCGAACTGGTCCAAAAAGGGCAATTGCAAAGCGGTGGCACTCTGTCGAAAGTACTGTTCGAACTCGAAGAAAGCGGATTCATCACCTCCTACCCTAGCCTCGACAATAAAGCCAAAAATACCATTTACAGATTGTCGGACTTCTACACGGCTTTCTATTTTCAATTTCTAAAAAACTACCGCGCATCCGACGAAAACTATTGGCTAAACCTCCAAAACCAGCCTATTTTCAATGCCTGGAAAGGAATTGCCTTCGAACAGGTTTGCCTGAGCCATGTGCCTCAAATTAAAAAAGCGTTGGGCATAAGCGGAGTACATTCCAAACAGAGCGCCTGGATTGGGGAAGCCAACAACCAAAAAGCACAGGTCGATTTACTTATCGATCGCCAGGATCAAGTGATTAACCTCTGCGAATGCAAATTTTCAAACGACGATTTTACCATCGACAAGGATTATGCAGCACAATTGAGACGAAAAATGGAGGTATTCAAAACAGCAACCAAGACAAAAAAGGTAGTCTGGCTTACTTTTATTACTACTTATGGCCTGCAAACAAATGCCTATTCCAATGAATTGGTGCAAAAATCAATCACTTCTGATGCCCTATTCGAATCATAATTATAATTTTTAGGCGGGCCCATTCGCAAAAACAGCTTGCCTTCGAATAAGAGTAACAAGGCGAATGGCCGGGCTATACACTGCAAGTCCTCAAGCCATTCGGCTAGCGCCTTCTGGCTTTCCGGGCTTTCCGTTTCTATCCCTGCCCGATGGCACTTCGAACAAAAAATTGGTTGAAAAACGCACATTCCGCTTCTCAACCCTTGACCTTTTAATTACGCAGGCTGCCCCGGGTAGCGATAGAAACGGAAAGCCCACAGGGATGCGTACCCCGAATACTTTCGGGGGAAGCAGACCGAGGACTTGAAGTGGATAGCGCGACCTTTTCGCCATGGCTAAAACCTGGGT
>JAIBAJ010000040.1 GCA_019695265.1 Bacteroidia bacterium
TAATGCAATAAGAAACAAAATTGTCCTTAGGATATTTGCATGTGTAAGAAATGAAAAAAAGTACGAAAAAAATTTTCAGTACAATGTAAATTGAACATAGAAATCCGATAGCGTGACCCGAACGCCTATGCAAGTCGTTTGAGTATCTTGGCAAAAGGATGGAGGCGGAGGGGGCCCGCACACTAGCTATTTTAAAATGGATACGAATGGATATGCTTGATTTTTTCAATAAACGCTACCTCACATTTAAGTCGGTTTCTGGCATAAAATAGGTATTGTGGTATGTTAATTTCCATGTAATTTTGCTGCAATGAAAAAGCATACCATAAAGCTCAGGTATAATACTGATTGCAAGGATAATCGTCTCTATTGGAGAGTATTAATTGATGGAGTAGAACATCTGGCTGAAAATGTGCACATTCATATTCCAACCTTTACTACGGGTGACTATTTACCTGAAAAAGGGGTAACCAAGCATCACATCTCCTGTGAGAGCGATAACTTGGTTTGGGATGGAGATGTACTAACTATTTCTTAGTTCAACACTTCAGCTACACTGCTAACAACAGCCTGGATAACCTGTTCCACTTGGCTATCGTTTAGGTCGAAGTATACCGGCAAACTTATTTCTCTGCAATAATTGTCGTAAGCTACCGGATAATTGTTTATTGAAAACATGTCGGAATAGGCAGAGAGAAGGGGTATGGGTTTAAAATGAACATTTACAGAAACATCTTTATCGAAAATTCTTTGAATAATTTCATTTCGCTGAGCCAGGCTTACCCCTTTGATACGAAGCATGTATAAATGGTAAGAAGAGGTTTTATGCTGAGATTCATAAATAGGTAGTTCGGCCCAAGGGTATTTTTCGAAAGCCTTGTTGTATTGGTCCATTATAGATTTTCTTCTAACCAAATCTTCTCCATCATAGGTGCGTAAAGAAGCTAATCCAATTGCTGCAAGTACGTCAGGCATATTCCATTTATAACCGGGTTCAACAATGTCGTATTCCCAATTTCCTTTTTGGGTTTTAGCCAAGGCGTCTTTATTTTGTCCATGCAATGCTTTGGTTACCAAGTTTTTATACTCTTCTTCCGGGTTGAAACTTGCAGGAAGATTTAGACACAAGGCACCACCTTCAGCAGTGGTTAGATTTTTTACAGCATGAAAAGAGAAAACGGCCATATCGGCCCATTGAGCTGATTTTTTACCGTGGTAGATGGCCCCAAAGGAATGTGCGGCATCGGATAATACCAGAATTCTTCCTAATTTTTGTTGGTTAAGGTTTTCAGCCTGAAACAGTTCCAAGGTTTTGGATTGTGAAACAAGTTGGAATAATTCCTGGTAATCGCATGGATATCCTGCAATATCTACCGGCATAATGACCTTGGTTCGAGGGCTAATAGCAGCCTGAATGTTTTTAATAGAAATATTGAAATCTTCAGCCTGAACATCCACTAATACTGGAGTTGCGCCGCAATGCATTACAACATTTGCTGTTGCAGAATAGGTATAAGCAGGTAAAATAACCTCATCTCCGGCTTTTACTCCAAACCATCGCAATGCTAATTCTAATCCTGCAGTTGCCGAATTAAGGCATAAAACTTTCGGACTACCTACATATTTAGCTACTTCAGATTCCAATAGTTTTGTCTTGGGACCGGTTGTAATCCATCCGGAGCGCAAGGAGTCAACTACTTCATCAATTACAGATTGGGAAATGTGGGGAGGTGAAAAAGGAATCATGAAGAGACAGTGCTGGATTTAGATGGCAAAAGTAAGAGGTAAATAAAACAAAAGAAGTAGATTCCATTTTGTCGTTCAAGCATGGACTCAAACATAAAATGGACAAAGCAAATGAAAAGGAAAGACAAAAATACCGGACTTTGGTATTTAATTCCAGCCCAAAAACCACCCATAAACATGGTTAGAAGCAAAATTAGGCCAAGTATTCCATTGCTAATGGTTGTTTGAAGAAACTGGTTGTGTGGATTGTAGGTGCGTTCTGCTGGAATTCGAAGGTTTAGTCTTTGGTAGTAATTTTCTAATTCATCCATTACATCACCACAACCAACACCAAAAAGCCAGTTTTCCTTTGCAACCTCGATGGATGCCTGGTAAATTTGGGTTCGCATACGATTACTATCTCCGGCATCCGCCTTCTCCCCACCTGATTTCACATAAGTTAGTAAGGATTTGAACCTGGTTTTTTCAAGAAGACTTGTTTTTGAAAGGAAGAAAAGGCTAAAACCGGCTAATACTAGAAGGATGATAAAACGAAACTGACCATAGCGGGCATTTTTTAATACTATGTAGGAAAAGAAAATTAATAAAATTCCGTCGATAATTATCCCGGCTTTAGAAGCTGTATTTGCCAATCCAATTTGAATGAATAGAAAGATGAAAAAACTGAATAGTTGATTCTTTGTTGGAATCGTTTTCAAGCTAATTGTTTTTAAGTCGTATAGCAAGATAGACGAAGCTAACAAGAGATGCAAGCTGAAGTAGGAAGGATGCATCCACCTTACGAAGGAAGAGTAATAAAAGTGGTGGTCTCCCAAAGATAAATATTCATAGAAGGAAGCCAGGTAACAACTTAATAAGGAAAGGCAAACCGAGAAAATATAATAGGTTCGGAATTTGGAATGAACTAGAATACCACTAGGATTTAGAAAGTAAAGGATTGGGAATAAAAGGAAGGCTGCTTTTTGAATTGTTTTTGTGAGGGCTTCCGTTTGGTTGGAGCTGTAGAGTACAGATGCCAGGGTAAGAAGCCAGAATACAATCATCAAGCCCGGAAAAGGAAAGGAGGATTGATTGGATATGGTTTGTTTGGATTGAATACGAATACCAATTCCAAGTATAACTAAGGGAAGAATTAACCAGGTCGACCAAATAGGGCCAAAGGGAAGCAGGATGGCAAAACCCAGCCAACACGCTTGGTTCAATTTGTTCAACAACCCGGCCGAATTCATTTTATCTGGTAAGTCCGGATTGCCCCGGTTTTGAAATGTTTAGCAGGTAAAAGTCGATAATTCCTCTGAAATATCCCCACCCATAACTTAAATGAAGAATCAAAAAAGTATATATCAATGGAACCAATGACCCTAATTTAGAACTTTGTTGATAGGCAAAATAGCACGCAGAAATCAGGTAGGACAAAAGGACAAACAAATAGAAAATCCAATATCCCGGAATCAATAAACAAGCTATTCCACTCAAGAGAAAACAAACAAAGAAAAAGGGAATTAATTGACGAATAGTGGTGATGGTTTGGTGTTTTCTATTGACAAATACCTTCCAATATCCGTATTGGAAGTATTGTTTTCGAAGCTTTTCCCAATTTGAACGAACATAATACCTGACCGAAAAATCTTTAGAAAGCCAGATTTTATATCCGTTTTTCAATAGTCTGAAATTAAATTCATCGTCCTGGTTACGTGTTAAATCCTCGTCAAAAAAGCCAATCTGGTCAAAAACGAATCGAGGATAAGCTCCAAAGGCAACCGTGTCTACATAGCCGCTACTAGAACCAGTTCTAAAATAGGCATTTCCTACACCGAATCCTGAACCCATTCCCAAGGAAATTACCCGAGTTAATTCATCCAAACAAACATTTTCCAATACACCTCCAACACATCCCAATTCTTTTTGTTTGCTTAGCTGCTCCACACAACCTTGAACGTAGTTGGAAGACAATTCAGAATGTGCGCCCAAAATGATAATTATTTCACCGTTGGATGCTTTAATTCCAAGGTTAAGAGCAAATGGAGTTGTTTGTTTTTCATTGACAACCAATTTCAATTCCGGGAATTCCGATTTAAGCTGGTTCAATATGGAGATGGTTTGATCAGTGCTTTTACCATCTACCACTATAACTTCCAAGGAAGAATAGGTGGATTGGAAAACCGAACGAATACAAGATTCGATATAGTCTTCTTCGTTTCGACAAGGTATAACTACACTTACTAGCATTCTTGACTTATTCTGGTTGTTGAAAATTAGGATTGTTTTAATAGCTGATGGTAAATAGTCAAGAATTGTGGGGTAATGGATTCCCAGCTGTAGTTGTCTAAAATTTCTTTTCGGCCCGCTTGTCCCAAGGTAGAGGCTAATTCAGGGTCTTGAAGTAAGCGCTTAATAGCATGGGCAATTTCGGAAGGGTTTTGAGGGTTCGCAAATAAAGCACAGGGCTGAAAAATCTCTTTCCAAGCTTCAAATGAACTCATTACTATTGGAATTCCGCTTGCCATGTATTCAAATGGTTTGTTAGGCCTTGAATTCACATGATTGGCTACCGGTAGAAAATTGACAACTCCTACGTGTGCGGCTTTCATATAGGTATAGGCTACCTCTAAAGGTTGTTGCTCTATTACTTCCACTTTGTCCTTGTTAAGCAATTCTAAACATTCTTTTTCGAAACCTGAATCGGACCAAGTTCCCATTAGGATTAGTTTAGCATCCTCAATATAATCCATAGCCTGAATTAATTCTTTTATTCCACGAATGCGAGTTAATCCTCCGGTGTAAATGAGAATTGGATTCGAATAGCCTAAGTCTTTCTTTGCAATGGAATCTATTTTAGAAAGAATAGGGTAATTGCTGATTACATGCGATTTTCGGGCTGGGAAATCGGCTGCAATTTCATCCGAAACAGAGATTATTCCATCAAAAAATAAAGCTCCAAATTGTTGCATTAATCGAGCAAGCCCGGATACAATTTTTCTTTGTCTCGTCCCTCCAACCCATTCTTTTTCAAGTATATCTTTTGGTAAGTTTTCATGAACATCGTAAATGACTTTTTTCCCAAACAGTTTTAGTAAAATGGCAAAAGGAATAAACTCGGGATCATGAAAGTGGAATAGAACTGACCCGGTTTTTAATCCGGTTCGAAAGGCTAACCATCCATTTGAAATAAAACGTTTTAAACGGCTGGTTTGAATGGGTAAGGCATGTATATGAACCCCGTTTATATTCCGAGAATGGGTGTCCTGAATAATCAAATGTACTTCCATATCGGGCTGTAAGGCCAGGGTAGTACATTCTTTTTGGAATATACGAATATCCAATCCAAGATGAGCTGTGGAGATATGGCAAATACCTGTTTTAGGATTTTTCATGAAATAACTTGGATGTAAAAAGTCCTAGTAAAACCAATATCCCCCAACCTCCGGTTAATAACAAGGTGGTTAAAGAGGTGGAAGATATCATTAAACAACTGGATAAATTAATGGGAAGAGATAAGCGTGGATTAAAACGAGTAAATAGAAAAACCAGGTAAAAAACAATTGAAAGGAATATTCCACTGAATACCATTCCTTTTGTTCCAAAGTTGGCATAATCGTACATAAATGAAGCGCAGTTAACCCTTCCTTGATACCCTCTTCGGTAATAACCCGGATAAATATACCGATACAATTCGGTGGAGTAGTCTACAAAAGTTTCTCCTTTCAATCCGGCAATTATTTTATTACCTCTACCTTCTAAGAATGGCATCGAGTCAGGTACACATACAAACCAAAAAGCTACCGTTTTCCCCGGAACATAAATGATTCGATTCTGAAGTCCTGCAACACTTTTTTTGGTTGATTCTTGAAAGGTTTTTGGAGTCTCATCCACAATTCCGGAAGTGGCTTGGAAGGTATCTCCCCCGCGTAGAACAGGATTTGAACAGAACGATAATAGAACTGTACCTATTCCAATAATACCTGCCAAACCTAATCCCAACCAAAATTTCTTATCTAATAAACTACTAATTCCTAAAGGTAATAGAATGGTAAGGATTGGACTTTTCATGATTAGGGATAACCCATAACAGGTAGAAAACAATAAGAATAGCCAAAAGAACTTATTGCCGGTTTTGTATAAATAAAGCAAACAAAATGGCAATATCGCCTTTATTTCAAAACTATACAAGTAATTGAAAAGGGTTGGTACATTGGTAATGTTCTTTCTTATTTCATAAATTTCAAAGGAATTGTTGCTTAGGAATCCACGTATGGTTGGAATTCCTCCTAAAATATACCAATGTAAGGGTACAAAAAGGAAGGAGAACCACATCAATCCTTGAATTATCCGCTCCTGGGTGGATGGATTAAGTTGAAACCTAAGAAACCATTGTTGAATATTTACAGCAAAGGGTAACTTAATAGCCAGAAATAAATATGAAATTAAAAATGATACATAAAACAAGGCCAATGGTCCAAAATAAGTAAAACCTGTATAATGGTGAACTCCAATGCAAATAACCGAAAACAAAAAGGTGTAAAGTATTGCTCCATAATGGAGTCCAATGTTTTTTAGTTGACCGATGAATGTTGGGGAAATCAATTCAATGGAATTTATAAGGTTCTTAATTGGTTTTCATAGCGCATGGTTTGCCAAAATATCAGTAAACCATAAATAGTGTAGGCGGTACTGTCGAATAGTATCGATAGTTGTAAGAATTGCTCAAATGGTAAATGAATGAAAAAATACAAACAGGATGTAAGTAAACAAAATCCAAGCTGCCATAATCCTAATATTTTTACCTTGTTTAAGGCGGTTAGGGTAGGACTAATTGGTGAAACAATAGCTTGAATTCCAATAGATACCATCATCATTCCTGCTAGTTTTCCTGCCGTTATCCACTGCTCTCCAAATAAAATGGAAAACAAATATGGGCCCCAAGCATTCAACACAACCAAACCAACTATTGCAGGTATTAGTAGCCAAAGCACTACCTGTATTAGGTTTCTTTTGATGCTTTGTTTGTTTCTTATCTTTTCAGAGGTTTCGGAAAAGGTGACTTGGGCAATCATGGCAGTCACAAATGCCAATGGTACAAAAATTACCTGCCTCACAAAGCTATAATACCCGCTTTGAGTTGCATCAAAATAATGGAGTATTATAAAAACCGGTATAGTTATCGAAATTCCATTGAATAGAGCTGGTAGTGCAGTAAATATAGGGAATTCTTTGTATTTCCAAAGTTCTTTCCATTCCTTGTTTATTTCAAATTGACCCAATTTTAAGTTTCCAATTCCCGCTTGCCAAACTGAGAATACAGACAAAAAAATGGCCCCTAATGCATAGGCAAATATTAAACCATTGGCAATACAATAAAAACCAAAAAGAAGACTGAAAAAGCTAATCGAAAAACTTTGCACTATCTTGTTTAAAGAGGTTTTTCTAAATGCTTTTTTGCGTATAAACCAATAATTGATCGATTGATTGATTCCGGTCAGAAAAACATATAATCCGGTTAAAATAGCAACCAGTTCGGCCGTAAGTCCGGCATTGCTTAAGTTGGGTATAAATAAATAGGTCAATAAGCCGGATAAAATAGCAACCAACAAGGCAATCATCCAACTGCCTTTTAGCAGTTTTTGAGCATCTTCATCTGCTTTGGGTAAAACGATGGCCATTTCGTATCTCAGGGTGGATACTATTGCCAAGGTATTGGCCAAATTAGACCAAAATCCAAATTCTCCAAACTGACTTGGATTGTATAATCTACTCAATATTGGAGATAGTAATGCCGGAATTATTTGAGCAACAAAGCCTCCAGACAAAAGAACAAGGAAGTTTTTTGCTAAAGGTGATTTCCCAAATATAGTTTTTAAATGCTCCAAATGAGGGTGAAAGAAAAAGTCAATGTTGATAAGCAATAAACCCACTAAATCTGAGTTATTGCCGCTGCAAAAGTATAAATTCCCTGTGTTAGGATTTGACTGAGGCAGCAACCTTTTAATTATTTACTTTTAACCCTTTCAATTCAAATGCGATTTTTAGTTTTTTTAAGTGTAATTTTTCTACTAGGTATCCTGGGTACTTCTTGTCGTAAAGAGACTTTTACTACTTCCGGTGTTTTGGAATTTGATAAAGATACCGTAATGTTTGATACCGTTTTTACCACCTTGGGTTCAGCTACAAGATCGTTTAAGGTTTATAACAGGCACAACGAGAATATCCGGATAAGCCAAATTTATTTGGCAGGTGGCGAGGCTAGTAAGTTCCGGATTAATATGGATGGTATGTCGGGACGTAGTTTTTCCGATATTGAAATTGCCCCAAACGATAGCATTTGGGGGTTTGTAGAGGTAACCCTTGATCCCAATAACCTCAACACGCCGCTTATTGTAACCGATAGTATTCTGTTTGTAACCAATGGTGTAACTCAAGATATGGATTTAGTTGCCTTTGGCCAGGATGCGTATTTTCACTTTCCGGGACCTTCTGATTCAACCGGGGTTTTTGATTTAACATGCGATGAACATTGGCATAACGATAAACCTCATGTAATTTATGGTTTTGCCAGAGTGAAAAAGGGATGCTCCTTAACTATGGACCCGGGAACCAGGGTGCATATCCACCGATATTCCGGCATTTATGTCGATGAGGGTTCCTTGTTTATTAATGGTACTTTATCCGATTCGGTATCCATTCAGGGTGATCGCTTGGAGTTGAATTACCGAAATATGCCCGGACAATGGGAGTATATCCGATTGTTTAAACCTGCCGCTGCAACCATTCAACATGCCATTATTAAAAACGGAAACATGGGAATTGTGGCCGATTCCTTTTCCGTTGCAGGTAATAATTATGAGATTTTTATCCGTAATTCCAGGTTATTAAATTTTGCCTCTGCCGGCTTTTTGGGCAGAGGAAGTAAGGTGCTATTGGAAAATTGTATCATGGCAAATGCCGGACAGGTGGCAGCAGGATTTTTATATGGCGGAAATTACCGAGCCAACAATTGTACCTTTGCTAATTATTACTCCTACAGCACTCGCAATACTCCTTGTGTGGTACTCAATAACTACTTTAAAGACGAAAATGAAACTGTTTTTGCAAGAGATTTAGACGAAGCCACTTTCCAAAACTGCATAATCTATGGTAGCAATCCTTCTGAATTGGAGTTTGATAAAGCCGATGCCGGAAACTTTAGCTACCAATTCAATTATTGCTTGTTTAGAGTTAAGGATGATTTTGATACCTCTGATGCACTGAAGTTTAATAACGTGATAAAAAATCCAGATGGGGATAGTCTTTTTGTAGATTATTCCATTAATAATTATCGTTTAAGAGCCGGTTCTCCGGCACGTAACCGAGGCTCCTTGGATTTTCTAACCTCGGATACCCAAAACGATTTAGAAGGGAATAGCAGAACCCTGGATGGAATTCCGGATTTAGGTGCCTTGGAGTTTAGAGAATAAACTAAATTTCCACGAACAGTTCTTTCCCTGTTTTAGGTTTATTGCAGTAATTCCAAAATTGTCATTTGAAACAAAGTGAAAAAATGACAAGGCCGGTGGAATGCGTGAAAATTCGGATTAACCCCAGGCTAGTGTTAGTTAGTGCCGAGGAAACAAAATGTTAGTCCTATTTTACAAGAAATATTAACACTTAATTGGACTTACATTTTGTACTCTCGGTATTCTTACCAATTAAAATTACTTGAAAACCTTACTAACACTTGTCTCGAAACGTAGTTTAAAATTTCAAATGACAATTTTGGGATTACTTCAAAACCTTACCAACACTTGTCTGGAAAAGCAGTTTTAAATTTCGATCGAGGAATTTGGGTTTAAACTAATTAGGTTGATTATTTTTGGAAGTAGTAGGTAATTCTGGGGTTGTGTCCGGGCAGGGATAGAGGCAAGTAGCCCACAGGAGTATGCTGCGCCGAACCCTTTCGGTGCAGCATGCGACGAGGACTACAGCCGATAGCCCGACCATGAGCATTGCAATTAGCCGGGATTTAGCAAGAACTTATTGCGAATGGGGCCCGCCTAATAAAAAAACTATTTCTTAGCTAAAAAATCTCTGAACCAAAGTCCACTGTCTTTCACTATTCGTTTTTGAGTTGCAAAATCTACATATACAATTCCAAAACGTGGCTTATAACCTTCCGCCCATTCAAAATTGTCGAGTAAAGTCCAACAAAAATATCCACCCACATTTATACCTTCTTTTTTGGCCCTTAATACCTGCTCTACGTAGCGTTGATAATAGTTTACACGTTGTGTATCATGCACCCGGTCCCCTAAAACATAATCCGGAAACGATGCACCATTTTCTGTAACAATTAGTTTTTTAACGCCCGGATAAGCAGCAAATTTTTTCAGCAAGTGGTAAATTCCTTCCGGATACACTTCCCAATTCATTAGGGTAATTTCACTAACTCCTTTTCGCTTCTTGGGTGGAACCTCCAAGCCTTTCACATACGGAATATACCAAAGTTTTTTTATCATTTCTCGGGTATAATTCTGAACACCGATAAAGTCAAAATCGAACTTCAATTTTTCCATGTCTCCATCTTTTATATAATTTTCAATGGGCTTAATCATGGGTAACTTTTCGGTAGGATATCCCAACCCTAAGGATGGTTCAAAAAACAAGGTATTTAGCAGGGTATCCCATCGGGTCATCGCTTTACCGTCTCTAGCTTCGTCTTTCCAAGGTACAATATGGCTGCACGAAAAGGTCGTTCCAATTTGGGCTTTAGGTACATTGCTTCGAATAATCCGGGCACCTTCGGCCTGGCAATAGGTTAAATGATGAACAGCCGCACAGAAATGTTTCACCCCACGTATTCCGGGTGCGTGATAACCCAGAAGGTAACCAAGTCCGGCCGATGACATGGGCTCATTAAGAACCATCCAGTTTTTAACTTTATCACCATACGTTTTGGTAATTAAATGAGCATATTCCGAAAACCAATCAATCACTTCTCTGTTCATCCATCCTCCTTTGTCTTGAAGTTTTTGAGGTAAATCCCAATGGTAAAGGGTTGGCCAGGGTTGTATGCCTTTTTCTAAACAGGAATCAATTACCCGGTGATAATAGTCCAGTCCTTTTTGGTTAGGTTGTCCGATCCCATCAGGTAAAACACGGGTCCACGAGGTACTAAACCTAAAAACATTCATATTCAGCGATTGCAAAATAGCTAGGTCCGAATCGTAGGTATGGTAAAAATCGCAGGAAACATCGCCCGTTTCGCCCCGTTTAATTTTGCCTTTGGTATGCACAAAGCGGTCCCAAATACTTTCACCTTTCCCGTCTAAATTCCAGGCTCCTTCAATTTGGTAGGCTGCAGTAGCAACTCCCCAAAGAAAATCCTTTCCAAAATCTTGTTTCGTAAATCCGGGACCTGATTTTAGTAATTGTGAGAAACTATCGGTAGGGGCTAAGGCTAGTCCGCCGGCTGTGATGCCCATGTTTTTGAGTAAATCTCTGCGATTCATTGAAAAAGCTTAAGTGCCCAAATGTAATACGGAAAGAATAAGCAAAAAAGGCCTATCAGTAAATTATGCTTACATTGTATTATCCGAATGCAGGTTGTGTGGTTCTTATTCTTGTGTGTACAAGTTTCGAAGCATGGTAAAGTGTTTTTGGCGGGCCCCCTCGCCCTCCTAATTTTCCGGGAATTTATAGAGTTCAGACCATGGGCTTCGGGTCACGCTATCGGCTGTAGTCCTCGTCCACCTAGGCTAAAGCCGTAGGTGTCCTGTGGGCTACTTGCCTCTATCGTTGCCCGAGGTGCAAGCCCAATAATTAAGGCAATATTGATGTTTGATTAGGAAAATAGTGTAGAAAAAAAGGGAAATTGTTTTTAACTCTCATTTCTTTACTTTCATACTTTCTGCTACAAGATTGCCGGGTGAAACTTTATCCGAAATCTGGTAAAGAGTGAAATTAAAAATATAAATTTTAGTCCAGCAATCAAGGGTTATGATTCTGAGTTTATTCAATATCAATTTAGGATTGACTTATTTTTTAGTTCAAAATTCAAGATTGTTCGGGCTGAGTTATTAGCTGATAAAGGGCATAGTGAGTTAATTTCATTTATTGCTTTACGAACCGTATGGCATAGTTGAGTTGGGGATGGCTAAGGAAATATATTCCCGGGCTTAATGAGCTTATCGAAAGTATACCATGGTCAGCCTTAGAAAGTTCGAAATTTTGTCCGAGTATATTGTAAACAACCCAGTTAGAAGACGAGTTTGTTTCAGGAAGAAAAAGTAAATCGGTAGCCGGATTGGGGTATACCAAATAGGGGGGGGATTTCTCAACCTCAATTCCTGTTTGAAGTTCGTATGTGTAGATTATTTTCTTCTGATTTTCCCAGGATTGATTTTGAAAATCCAGCTCAATTTGGTAGTCAATATCGCCTTGAGCATTGTCGGTATAATTGGTGTGGGTGCCATTGTATTGGTACCAGGAATTATTGACCTGGCTGAAGTTCCTTATTTCCTTAATTCGACCATTAGACGTGTAATAATCATATTCATTTTTAAGGCTATCCAGCCAAAGTCCATTGGTAAAACGCTGGTATACCTCTAGGTTCGGTTTGCCTGGATTTGCCCACGAAAAATTAGCTTTTTCAAGACCTACGAAATTTCCTGAAACTATTTGGTAAAGTTCATAAGATGTCCGGTTGTCGTTGTACCATTGCATAAAATCTCCGGTTGAATATGGATTTAGGAAGGAAAGAGCTTGTAAATTTTGAATAGGATTCCAACCGTTATTCCATTGGTATATTTGTGCTGAAACTGGGGAATTTCCTGAGTAATTCCAAATAAACAATTTTTGGTTTTCAAAGGAAGAGGTGTTGTTGTTCCAGGTTTCTATACGAATGGAGTCAGGCAGGTTATTTTGAAAGGTAAAGTTTCTTTTTTCACCCAATTGAATACTCCAGTTGTTGTTAATCCAGTTGGCAGAGGTTTTCATAATCTGATTACCTAAACTATCATACGCATAATTCAATTGGAAGTAATTGTTCCAATTGCTGTTACTGTAAAGCTGAGTAGTTGCTTGTACGGGGCGGTGAAGAGAATCAAACAGGGTATTTTCACGACTGTAAAGGTTCCAGCTACCGGAGGAGGTATTGAGGGTAAAGACATCTTTTATTTTACCTGAAAGATTGCCTGCCGAATCGTAGGAAAAGGTTAAACGCTCGTAGTTTTCCCATGTTCCAGACCAGTATTGAATAACCTGTTGTTTGATTCGGAAATAAGATTGAGCTTTTGTTGAAGAAAAAGCCAGAAGGAAGGTTATCCAACAAATGACAAAAGGATAGGAAAGACGCATTGGAAAAAATTTATCAAAAGTAATGAAATCAATTTTGAAATCCATTTGCTTCCACCATCTTTGCACTTTCAAACCAAAAACATGAAATTTGTCGCCGAAATAGACGTAATGCCGTTAAAAGCCTTGTTGGATCCGCAAGGTAAAGCTGTATCCGGAAGTATGAAGAATCTTGGTCTTCCTGAAATTACCAATGTGAGAATTGGTAAACATATTCAACTGGAGGTGGATGCACAAACCAAGGAAGAAGCTGAGAGAAAGGTTGAAAAGGCCTGTAAATCTCTTTTAGCAAATCAGATAATGGAGAGTTTTACCTTTTCCATAGCAGAAGCTTAGACTTTTAAGAAATTGTTTATAATTTAGGTCGTTTCAATTTTTTTTGGAAGTTTTCTCAAAAAAAAAGATTATATTTGCCATTCCCCTGTTAGACCTATGGGTAAATGATACGCCACCACTTTTATGTTAGGATAGTTCTAAGTTTTTTTGCCTTAGTGGCGGGGGGTTCTGTGTCTTATTCTCAATCACAAAGTCAATGTGATAATTCCGACTTCTTTTTTCAAAATTTTAATGGATGGAATGGATTCACCGGTGGATGTTGTCCAATTGTTGCGAATACTCCTGGCTTAGTACCCGGCAGACATACCATCATTAGCGCACCAGGGGTTGATCCTAATACGTGTGGAGGTTTGCAAATTTTGCCTCCTGGAGTTCCACAAGTTGCTCGATTAGGTGATTCCAATGTTGGCGCGGAGGCTGAACGTTTGCGTTATACTATTCCGATTGTTACTCCTGGTAATGCCTTGTTTATTTATAGTTTTGCAGTAGTTTTGGAAAGTCCCGGACATAGTTGCTCGGAGCAGCCCCGGTTTCAGGTTAAAGTGACTAATGCAGCCGGAAATGTTATCGATCCTAACTGTGCATCTTATAACTATGCCTCCGGTGGTTGTGGTACTAACCAAGGGAATTTTTCGAATTGTAATGGGGTAGAATGGCAGAATTGGCAAACTGCCGCTTTGGATTTGACACCATATTTGAATCAGTCAATAAATATTGATTTTTCTACAGGCGATTGTGATTTGGGGGGGCATTTTGGTTATGCTTATTTGTATGGATCTTGCCAGGCTCTCGTAATTGATGTGGCCTATTGTGCCGGTTCCAATCAGGTTGTTTTGACAGGCCCTCCGGGTTTTGCTCAATACCAGTGGTGGAAAACCGCGCAGCCTAATACCATTCTAGGAAATAGCCAGTCTTTAAGTGTTAGTAATCCGGTTATTGGAGATCAGTACACCTGTAAGCTTACCACGTTTGCAGGTTGTCAAATTTTGTTGAATTGTCAAATTCAACCCAGTATTGTCAATGCAGATTATGATTTTACAACCGCCTGCGCCGGGGAAATCGTCAATTTCTATGATTTATCCAATGTGAATAATTCCCAAATTAGCTCTTGGCTTTGGGATTTTGGCGACGGAGGAACATCCAATCTTCAAAACCCAACGCATAGTTTTGCTACTGGAGGTGTTTATAATGTTCGACTTATTGCCGGATCAAATGCCGGATGTTCCGATACTATTATTCAACAAGTAACAGTAACACCAAGACCTACAGCTCAATTTACGGTTAATAATTCATGTGTTGGTACACCGGCCACCTTTGTCAATACCACACCCAATGCCAATGTGTTGAGTTTTAATTGGAGTTTTGGAATAAATAATGCCGTTTCTCTTGCGCAATCACCAAGTTTTACCTATCCCGCTAGTGGTACTTTTCCTGTAACCCTTATGGCAGCCGATGCAAACGGTTGTAGAGATACCTTGATTTCTCAAATTACTGTAAATCCTGTACCTCATCCGGATTTTACCGTACCCAATATTTGTGTTGGTGTTCCGGTTACATTTACAGATGCTTCTGCTAGTTTAGGTGGTGCAATTACCAATGTAACCTGGAATTTTGGTCCCGGTCAAAATGCCGTTGGCAATACTGCTACTCATACTTTTAATTCAGTTGGTGTAGCCAATGTGGTGATAACAGCCACAGATGCCAATAACTGTGTAAACGATAGCCTAGTTCTTGTTACTATTAACAGAAGGCCTACACCATTTTTTAATGGAACAACAGAATGTTTAGGTAATACAACCTTGTTTACGGATGGTTCTTCTTCTACCAATGGTGGTATTGTAAGTTGGCATTGGGATTTTGGAACAGGTAATCCGGCAGATACTGCCAATGTTCAAAATACAGGTTTTGTTTTTCCTGCATCCGGCGATTTTTCTGTTCAGCTTTCAGTTACAGATGCTATCGGTTGTCAAAATTCCTATACAGGACCAATCCATGTTGGAAATATTCCGGTAGCTGACTTTTCAATAATTAATCCCCAAGATCGTTGCCTTGGTCAAACACTTTATTTTCTGAACTCTTCCAGCTCCTCGGTTGATGCTTTGAATGGATTTGTTTGGAATTTTGGTGTAACCCCGGCTGTGACCTCCGGAGCCACTAATCCTAATTTTACTTACTTAAGTGAAGGTCAGTATACCATCGTTTTAACTACCTCCACTGTTTTTAATTGTGTTTCTGCACCCGATTCTTTAACCATCTATGTAAATCCAATACCTACTCCTGGTTTTACAAGTACCGAGGTTTGTGCAGGATTCCCTACCGATTTTACCAATACCAGCACGGTAACTACCGGACAAATAGTTTCATATGATTGGATTTTAAGTCAGTTTCCTTACGCAACCGATGTTGTCCAAGATCCTTCATACACCTATATGGTTGGAGGAACTTACCAGGTTACCTTAACTGCCGAAACTGATTCAGGATGTTCTGCCACAATTCAACAACCAATATTGGTTTATCCTGATCCAATTGCCAATTTTTCATCTACTACAATTTGTCAGGGATTTGAAACCGATTTTACTGCATTGGGCCAAGTTGCTTATCCCGATAACTTAGTTGGGTTTGATTGGGATTTCAATGCCGGGGAAGGTTTAGATACCGGAAACGCAGAGCAACATCCTCGTTTTATCTTTGGATCTCATGGTACTAAACCGGTTACTTTGGAAGTAACAACTAACCATGGCTGTGTTAGCGATACAACCATTGATGTGCTTGTTTATTCCAAACCGGTAACTGACTTTACTTTTACAAATGTTTGTGCAGGCTTTCCTATTAGTTTCACGAATAACTCTACCAATGCCGATGGTCCTTTAAATCCATATTGGAGTTTCGGAACACCTTTTATAAATTTCCCATATAATACTCAGGCAAACCCTACCGTAACCTATAATACTGCTGGACCATACCAGGTTATTCTATCTACAGCTTCTTCTCATGGTTGCGTAAATAGAGATACGCAAATGGTAAGTATTTACCCAATTCCTTTAGCTGATTTTGTCGTTGATCCTTCTTGTTTGAAAAGCCCCGCTCTTTTCGTTGACTATTCTACTGTTTCTAATCTGTTTTCGGATGTCATTGATACCTGGAGTTGGGATTTTGGGGATGGTCCTACACCGGGAACATCAACCTTGCAAAATCCTAGTTATTATTATTCTAATTTTGGAGCATTTTCTGTGAATTTAGAAGTTACTACCAACCATGGTTGTGTCAATGATGTAACTAAAAATGCCATCGTTTATCCTATTCCACAAGTTGATTTTATATGTGCCCCGGCTTGTAGCACACATCAATCTGTATTTTTTAATACTACTCAAATGCCATTTCCGGGTCATGTTGATTCCTGGTCTTGGGATTTTGGGGAAGCAGGTGCTAGCTCTACAGATAGTTTTCCTACTCACCTCTATCAAACTGCCGGTACTTTTACTGTAACTTTAGAAGCTACTACAGATGACAACTGCGTTATCGATACAACCAAGGATGTCATTGTAAATCCGCTTCCGGTTGTTTCTTTTACTACCGATACCATTGAAGGTTGTCAACCACTGGAGGTTACTTTGTCCGATTTAATAACTAATCCAACAGGTTATACCGTTGATTTTTGGCATTGGAATTTTGGAGATGCACATTTTTCAGATGATCCAAGCAGGGCAACCAATATCTATGATAGCTATGGTTTATTTGATGCCCAGCTAATTTTGACTACCAGCGACGGTTGTCAGGATTCATTGACTCTCAATGATTTAATTGATGTTTGGCCTAAACCAATTGCGGATTTTGCTGTGGATCCTCAACCTACTACGGAATTAGATGCCTGGATTACATTTACCGATTTAAGTACTTTGTTTGTTACAAAATGGGATTGGGACTTTGGTGTTAGGGATAGCATTAATGATGTTAGCACCATACAAAATCCAATTTACTTATACCCCGATTCCGGAACCTATCATCCGACCTTAATTGTTGAAAATCGTTTTGGTTGCAGAGACACAGTCACTAGACCAACTATTATTAGACCTGACTTTGTTTTCTATATCCCAAATTCCTTTACTCCTCAGGATGGAAGAGACGATTTGAATGAGACATTCAATGGTTATGGAGTTGGCATCAAATCCTATGAAATGCGAATCTATAATCGCTGGGGTGAAACAGTTTACAAAAGTGAAAATCCAAAATTAGGATGGGATGGTAAACTGAGAAATTCAGGCGATCTTGCAAAACAAGATGTGTATGTTTATGTCTTCGAAATTACCGATGTGCATAATCGATTCCATATCTACCGTGGACATGTTACCTTGGTACGTAGTAAATAGTGTGTATTAGTGTTTTTTCATTTGGGCAATCAACCCAATTCCCCTTTGTGTTAATCTCCAATAGGGATGAATTCCTTTCTCGGGAATCTCAATCTGCAAAGTTTCATGGGAAGGATAATTCAGTTTTATCAGGCCTTGATTTGGAAAAAGGAGGAACTTGGCTTGGTATTACCAAATACGGAAAGTTTGGCCTAATTACAAATTATAGGAATCCTTCCTTGCTTAAAGATCAGGTTCGTTCACGTGGAGAATTGGTTTTAAATTATTTAAATTCAAACCTGGATCCAAGTACCTATTGCTCACAAATTGAAAAGAATATTGATTCTTACAATGGATTTAACCTCATTTTGGGTGACTTGAAAGATCAATCCGTTTGCTATGTTTCAAATGTGCTAATGGAAATAAAACGAATTGACCCCGGACTTTATGGCGTCAGCAATGCCTTTCTTGATACACCTTGGCCCAAAGTTCAATCCTTGAAAGATCAGTTTAATACTTTGCTGTTGAATGAATCTATGGAATTAAATGAATTAGAAGCTTTGCTCTTAAATACCCATACTTATCCTCTTGAGATTTTGCCAAACACCGGGGTTAAACCTGAACTTGAACAAGCACTATCTTCCGTGTTTATTTCTCTACCTACTTATGGAACGGTTTGTTCTTCCATCATACAAATGGATAGCCACGGATTAGTTACTTTTAGGGAGTTGATTCATAATCACGATAATTCTACCTTTGTCCGAAATCAATTTCAATTTAGAATTCAATAAAATGGCAATTACCAAACTTAAGTCTTGGGTAAATATTCCGGATAATCATGACTTTTCAATATACAATTTACCTTTTGGAGTTTTTACTCACCAAGGTAAAAGCAAAAGGGTAGGGGTTGCAATTGGTGATTATGTTTTAGATATTTACGCTCTTCATTTGGCCGGAATATTAAGTAGTTCTGCTTCCATCGAACTGTTCAATCAACCCTTTCTGAACGGACTTATGGAATTAGGTAGAAACTATGCAGGTGATTTGAGACTTAACATTCAAAAACTATTGCTGGATGGTAGAACTGAACTTCAAACCCGGGATGATTTATCAACTTTTTTGATTCCCGCCAAGGAATGTGAACTTCACTTGCCCGTACAAATTGGCGATTACACTGATTTTTATTCCAGCATGGAGCATGCAACCAATGTAGGTATGATGTTCAGAGATCCTGCCAATGCCTTATTACCTAATTGGAAACACTTACCGGTTGGTTACCACGGACGTTCTTCGTCTATTATTCCATCCGGACAACCTATTCATCGTCCAAAAGGACAAACCAAAGCCGATGATCAAACGACGCCTAGGTTTGGTCCTTGCCGATTGTTGGATTTTGAATTGGAAACCGGTTTTTTTGTGAGTGGTTCCAATCCTTTAGGAAAGTCAATTTCAACCCAAGAGGCAGATAATTTCATTTGGGGCATGGTGTTGTTTAATGATTGGAGTGCACGTGATATTCAAAAATGGGAGTATGTGCCTTTGGGCCCTTTTTTGGCCAAGAATTTCGCTTCTTCTATTTCTCCTTGGGTTGTTTTGATGGATGCCCTTGAACCTTTTCGAGTTGCAGGACCTGTGCAGGATCCTAAAGTTCTTCCTTATCTGGAGTATGCTGGAGATAAGAATATTGATCTGAATTTGGAAGTTACCATCAAGCCTGCCAATGCCTCTGAAACCTGCGTTACCCGTAGCAATTTTAAATACATGTATTGGAATATGAACCAGCAATTGGCACATCAAACCAGTAATGGTTGCAATGTTCGTACAGGCGATTTATATGGAAGTGGCACCATCAGTGGGCCTACGGTTGGTTCCTATGGCTCTATGCTGGAAATAACTTGGAGTGGGAAAAATCCTGTAAAAATGCAGGATGGTACTGAACGTAAATTTTTGAACGATGGTGATACAGTGGTTATGAGGGGCTGGTGCGAAAAGGATGGTATTCGGGTTGGATTCGGAGAATTAAGTACCCAAATTTTGCCTTCTAATTAACCATTCTTTTTCTTGTAAATCGGAACAGTACTGCAGGCTTCACCAAACATAATCGATTTGGCAATTGGTTTTAACAAACTAGTAATTTCAAGGTAAGCCGAAGCCGGAACCGGATATTTACTGCAACCCCGCACAATTATTCGCTGATCCTGAAAAGGAGTCAAATCAATTTTTTGAATGGCATCGTGGAAAATTAATTCCTCTAATTTCGTTAAATCGCCAAAAACTATTTTAGCTGCAAAGGGTTGTAACGATGAAGCAACTAACATGTATGCCCAAACCGGAATAATTGCCTCTGTAGAACAATAAACTGCAACCAGTTTGTCTTGGTAAATGGTCCAGTCCGTTTGGGAAATATAGTCCCTGAAATCTTTTTCCTTTAATAGTAATCCTTGCCAAAGTTGATCCTTTAAATCTAACCCAATGCGCTGGTTTTTAGGATAATAATCCTCCAGGTTGAAATTGACTAATCCACTTTGTTCTACTTTGTTTACGATGCCTTCAACTTCCATAAATCTAAAATTGTTTGGTAGCTAAGCGATATAAATCGTTTCCATTGGCAAAAATCATCAACGAAAACAATATGGCCATTCCTGCATATTGGGCATATTCCATAAATTTCTCGCTAGGCTTTCTGCCAAGTATGATTTCATATAATAAAAACATAACATGACCGCCATCCAAAGCCGGAATTGGTAAAATATTCATGATTGCCAATACAATTGAAAAAAAGGCGGTGATGTTCCAAAAGTGTTCCCAATTCCAAGTCGATGAGAATATTCGTCCCATCGAGGCAAAACCTCCAACACTTTCATACCCTTTAATTTTGGGTGAAAAGATTAATTTAAATTGCTTAATGTAATTTTCAAAGGTGGTTACTGCCTTTTCAATCCCTTTTGGAAAACTTTGCAAAAGGGAATAATGAACAACTTTTAGGGTGAAAAAATGTTCGTAAGGTTGCCTAAAAACACCCATAAATCCGGTTTCTGGCAAATGAAAGGTTAGGTCAACCGGTTTTCCAGCTCTAAAAACGGTTACCACTATGGTTTTTGACTTATTGGCATTTAAAATGGTTCGGGCTTCATCGAAAAAGGTAACAGGTTCACCATTAATGGCTACAATTTGATCATCTACCTTCATGCCGGCCAATTTAGCGGGTGATGTGCTATCAAAATCTCCAACGGTAAACGGTATTCTAGGTTCAATGAATCCACTATTTCTGGCCTTTACCATCTCTTTTTTGGCCTCATCCGTAATATGAACATCCATCGCCTTTCCATCCCTGATTATCTGAATCCTATCGGCCTCATTCAACAGTATTTCCTTGTAAATCTCATGAAACTTTTCAATTTTCTTATTCTGAATCGTTACAATTTTATCACCATTCCTTAATCCCATATGGTATCCAATAGAATCTACCATAATGCCATATTTTGCATTTTCCATAGGAAGAAAAGTTTCCCCATAGTAGAACATTATTCCGGCATAAATTAAAACACCCAGAATAACATTTACCGTAACCCCTCCAATCATAATAATCAAACGTTGCCAGGCCGGTTTACTTCTAAATTCCCAAGGTTCGGCGGGTTTGTTTAAAAATTCTTTGTCAACACTTTCGTCAATCATGCCGGCAATTTTTACATAACCGCCTAATGGAATCCACCCAATTCCGTATTCCGTATCGCCTTTCTTGATTTTGAAAATTGAAAAATAGGGGTCAAAAAATAAATAGAACTTTTCTACCCTGGTTTTGAACCATTTAGCAGGTAAAAAATGCCCTAATTCATGTAATCCGATTAATATCGATAAACTTAAGATTAATTGCGCAGCTTTTATTAAGAATTCAGACATGGATGGGTTTCTTCAAAAAAAAGATGGCAAAGATACAAAAGCAAGACAAAAAGTTGAACTTTATTCTGTTTCAACACCTTAAGGCCGCAAGGATTTCTGATTTTTTGGGAATTCTATATAGCTCAAATGGTATAAGTGTTTGAAATTTAAATTGTTAGTCAGTTGTTGGTCTGGAAAAATATCGAACTCGGAATGAATTAAGGTAGCATAACGAAAATTCTGTCAACCATGGTTTCTTTACTAAGTTGGCGGGCCCCCTTCCGCCCATAAAGGCTTGTCAGATCCCTAAATAATCAGTAGGGCGTCGGGTCACGCTTTCGGCTGTAGTCCTCGTCCCCCTAGGCTAACGCCGTAGTGGGCCTGTGGGCTACTTGCCTCTATCGTTGCCCGAGGTGCAAACCCAAATGGTTTTACTTTTTACGAAGTTTTTCCTGTTCCTGAAAATAGAATTCGAAAAATCATGTTCCTTCCTGCCTGGGAAACTGATTTCAGAGGAATCTAAACTATTACATCAACCTAGAACAATGGAAAACGTCGTCTTTCATACCTTGGATATTCTACTCTGGTTGATCCGAATGACTTATAGAACCTTGCTAAACCCGGCTGATTGCTACCTTCAAAATCAAAAATTGAATCACTTTCAGAATGCTCCTGGATGAATCTGGCTAATAAGTAAGGTAAGGCTCCTGTTTCTTTTCCCCGCTGGGTATTTCCTGAAAACAGAAAAATATAATGTTTGTTAGACCAAACAAATAAAGCACCGGCAACTAAGTTGGAACCATCCCATACTCCCCAAACACAAGCTTGTTGTTGTTGTTCGCAAACCTCGACCAGGTTCTCCAATCGCTTATAATCCTGATTTTTCAAATGATTAAGTTCTTTGCCTTTATCCTCTCTGAATAAGTTGATAACAGATTGAATAGATTGGTTTTTCTCTAATCTTAATGGAACTATATCAGCCTTTTTAAGGTTGTTTTTTAATGTTCGGTCAAATTGTGCAGAAATTTCTTCGAATGGCCGATTTAGGCTTAAATGATGAGTAACCCAGGACGGGAGTTCAGGATATAATTGCTTGTTGGCCCAATTTAAATTGTATTCCACCAGTTTAAATTGGGGAGGTATAGCATTAATAAAATGGATAATTGAAGTTTCTTTTGGGCTGAATACACCTAATTGTTGAATGAAGAATGGAGTATAAATGTAGGGAATTCCATACTTTTTTTTAACCGGTAACGGCATAACAGCCTCATAATCATTCCAAACAAGGGCATTCCAACCCGGACAAGCAACATTTAAATAAAAGGAATAGGCATAAATCAATCCGTTGGTGGATTGTTGTAAACATTGATCCCATTTCTGAAAGTCAATTTCACTATGCCGGAGGTAATGAACCAATGCTTATAATTGGTTAAGTTCAATTAGGGTTAACTCGTCGATGACTTTATTGAAAGGTACAAAATCGTCCGAATTGTTTATCCTGTAATAGGAAGTATTATGTTTAATAAATAAATCGTCTTTATACTTAAGAATTTTCACTCCTTCGTAATCAGAAATTCCGTAAACCACTAATTTACTTCTTCCAAATTTGTAACCGCGGTAATTAAGGGGGGATCTCCAAAATTCTACCCACATTCTTCCGGCGATTTGTTTACTTTTTCCTGTAAAGGTATTGGTTGAATCTGCCGGACTTCCAGATGGTGAACCTTCCAAAATTTCCATGTATTTTGAAAATAGCATTTCATCCTTTTTTACGACCATTCCTCCATCTGATAATAAGTCGTCCGAGTCTAATGAGGTAGTATCTTTTTGATTAGGACTAAAGTAATTGGATGAATCTACCATTACTTTGGAGTCAGAACTTTGTCTGTTCTCTTTTTCCTCAATTTTTTGATTGCTTTCTTTGTCAGTTTTCTTCTTTGAAAATGGATTAGTTTTTTCAGCAAATTCAATGAATTTTCCAAGCAAACTAAGTTGGTTTTTTTCATTGGTTCCTGCCTGTTGGGTTGCCTGGATTTTTGAATCCATGTAATAAAACATAACTCCACCGCCTATTAGCAGCCCAAATGTTACACCTGAAAAAAAGGTGAAAACATTATTTCCAAAACGGCGAAGGGCAGAAAATCGGGTATTTGTTTCCAAAGCGGATGCAAAGATATTTAAATACAATTTGTTGCGACATTTAACCAGTTAGAAATTATAAGGGTTGGTAGTATCAAGTTTTGGTGATGCCGATTAAGTAAGTCCTACATAAATGGTACCGGATGTATAGAGGAATAATAAATAGTACTAGGTTAGGTTGGTTTCAAATTTTGTGGAAGAGCAGGCCAAGGTGCCTATTTCCGGAGGTTTTTTAACAGAATTCTAAAAAATAATTAAATGATAAATCCTATTAACAAATCTTTAAATCAGCCTCATACCTAGCTTGAAATTGTCTCCGTTAATTTGCAAATGAATTTTTAGGCATGTTATTTGAAAAGTGCCATTAACTATTAAAATTAAAGTAAAAGCCATGAATAAATTATCAACAATTGCCCTATCGGCACTAGTTAGTGGAGTTACTGCCACAGGCGTTTTCTACTTTTCTCAACATTCAGGTAAAACAATTCTGAGCGCTGAAAAAGGTATTCCGGTTCGGTATGCCAGTTATTCTGTTCCGGAGAATGCCATCAATTTTACTACGGCCGCTGAAAAATCAGTTAATGCAGTAGTGCATGTTACTACCGAAACCCAAGTAAGTAATTTCCAAAGTAGTAATTTTTATGACCCTTTCCATGAGTTTTTCTTTGGGCCTCAACGTCAGCTTAAACAACAGCCTCAAGTCGGTTCGGGCTCAGGTGTAATCATTTCAGAAGATGGATACATTGTTACCAATAATCATGTGGTAGATCAAGCAGATGAGATTCATGTGACCTTGAATGATAATCGAAAATATAGTGCCAAGATTATTGGAAAAGATCCGGCAACAGATTTGGCCTTGCTTAAAATTGATGAAAAGTCATTGCCTTATCTTCCTTATGGAAATTCAGATGATGTTAGATTAGGTGAATGGGTTTTGGCAGTTGGAAATCCATTTAATTTAACTTCAACCGTAACTGCCGGAATTGTTAGTGCCAAGGGAAGAAACATACAACTATTAAATGAAGAATATGCAGTTGAAAGCTTCATTCAAACAGATGCTGCTGTTAATCCGGGAAATAGCGGTGGTGCCTTGGTAAACACCAATGGTGAATTGGTAGGAATAAACTCAGCTATTGCAAGTACTACCGGATCCTATGCAGGTTATGCCTTTGCCATTCCGGTTAATTTGGCTCGTAAAGTGGTAGATGATTTATTAGAATACGGTGAAGTTCAACGAGCATTTATTGGTGTAAGTATTCGGGATATCGATCAACGTTTATCTGAGGAGAAGAAAATTCCGGTTCAGAAAGGAGTTTATGTAAATGGATTAACCCAAGGTGGAGGTGCAGAAAAAGCAGGATTAAAAGAAGGTGATATCATTTTTAAATTGAATGAAACCCCGGTTAATTCTATGAGTGAGTTGCAAGAGCAAGTTGCCCGTCACCGTCCGGGAGATAAAATTGATGTGCATGTTCGAAGAGGTGATCAAAGTCTTGCCTTTGCAGTGGTGTTGAACAATAAATTAGGAAATACCAATCCACTTTTGAAATCCAATTCGGAAACAATAGAATCGCTGGGAGCAAAATTTTCTGCTCCGTCGGCGGATGAAAAGCGACGCTTAGGTATTAAAAATGGAGTAAAAATTTCCGAATTGAATGGTGGTAAACTTCGAAATGCAGGAATTAAGGAAGGATTTATTATTACGCATATTGATCGTAAAACCATCAATAGTGTTGAAGATATAAATGATGCCTTGGAAAGTAAAAAAGGCGGAATTTTAATTGAAGGATATTATCCGAATGGCATGCGGTCCTATTATGGATTTGGTATGTAAATGCGGGTAACAAAACAGGATATTTTCTATACTGTCTTGGTTTATTGATTAAACTGCTTTGAAAAAGGCTTTAATCACATTCTGAATTTGACGGGATTAATCTGGCAAAGGGTTTCTGAAAACTTATTTCTGAAACCCTTTGCTTTTTAGTTTATCTACAAACAATCACACTAGTAAATATTCAAAAATAGAACTACTTGCGAACTATCTAGACCCCGTAAAAGGTTGATTAGCAGTGAAGTTTGTAGATTCCGTCCCGGGCAACGATAGAGGCAAGTAGCCCACAGGACACCGACGGCGTTAGCCTAGGTGGACGAGGACTACAGCCGAAAGCGTGACCCGACGCCTTTTGCAAATATTGTATCTAGGCAAGTATTAGGTTGGGCGGAGGGGGCCCGCATACATTTTAATGTTCAATTGATTTAATGAAAGCCCCTGAAAGGAATGCCTGAAAACCAGAGGAGAAATTCAAGAATCGAGCCTTATGAAACACTTGATTTCAGGCATAATTCATTGAATTTGCTGTCCAAAATGGATGGGTTTAAGTTTGATTGAAATTTTGGATTGTCTAGCGGGTTAGAAATCAATGAGTTAGTTAAGTTGTAATACTTTTCCAATTTTGCTAACATTTCCAATACGGGAAGGAATTAGGCTTTTCTTTGCTATTGTTAACTCCACATGGAAATAAATAAACTTTTGGTGGCAAACCGTGGCGAAATAGCCATTCGTGTTTTCCGCGCTGCCGTAGAACTAGGAATAAAAACAGTAGCGATTTATACCTACGAGGACAGGTATGCGCTTCATCGGTACAAGGCAGATGAGGCCTATCAGGTTGGTGCTGATAATGAGCCACTTAAGCCATATTTGGATATAGATGAAATCATTAATTTGGCCAAGGAGCGGAAATGTGATGCGATACATCCTGGATATGGTTTTTTGAGTGAGAATTCGGAATTTGCTCGAAAATGTGCGGAGAACGGAATCATTTTTGTTGGCCCGAGTCCGGAAGCGATGTTGGCATTGGGAGATAAGGTTAGCGGGAAGAAAGTAGCGGTATCTCAGGGTGTTCCGATTATAGAATCCAACCGGGTGGAATTGGTTTCGGATGAAGTTGCACTGGAGGAGGCTAGGCGTATTGGATTTCCGGTGATGGTAAAAGCCGCAGCCGGAGGAGGAGGAAGAGGGATGCGCGTAATTCGTCGAGAAGAGGATATAAAAAATGCCTTTAACGAGGCTAGGAGGGAGGCGAAAAATGCCTTTGGGGATGATACCATATTCATTGAAAAGTTTGTAGAAAACCCCAAGCATATTGAGGTGCAAATTGCGGCCGACCACCATGGAAATATTGTTCACTTGTTTGAAAGGGATTGTTCGGTACAGCGTCGTTTCCAGAAAGTAGTGGAAGTAGCTCCGGCTCCCAATCTACCTCAGGATGTAAAGGATAAATTGTATGATTATGCCATCCGTATTTGCAAGGCTGTTCAATATAACAATGTTGGAACGGTTGAGTTTTTAGTGGATCAGCAAAACAATATTTATTTTATTGAGGTTAATCCTCGCATCCAGGTTGAACATACTGTAACTGAAATGGTTACCAATATTGACTTGGTTAAAATTCAGATACGAGTGGCTATGGGCCATCGTTTGGGAGAAGGGGAAATCAATATTATTGGGCAGGAAGCGATAAAAATTACCGGATTTGCCATCCAATGCAGGGTAACAGCGGAAGATCCGGAAAATGATTTTAAACCGGATTATGGAACGGTTACAGCTTATCGAAGTGCAGGAGGATTTGGGATACGGTTGGATGTAGGAAGTGTTTATCCCGGGGTTAGGATTCCGCCCTATTTTGATTCCTTACTAGTGAAGGTTTGTGCTCAAAGCCGCACCATGGAAGGAGCAGCCCGAAAAATGACACGCACCTTGCAGGAATTCAGAATCAGAGGTGTGAAGTCGAATATACAATTTCTGGAAAATATTGTGAATCACCCGGTTTTTATTGCCGGCAATGCAACTGTTAATTTTATTGGCGACCATCGGGAATTGTTCAAGTTTAGAAAACGCAAAGACCGTGGCACCAAAATTATGAAGTACATTGGTGAGGTAATTGTGAATGGGCATCCGGAAGTTAAATTCAAAGACCCAAACAAAACCTTATTAAAGCCAATTGTTCCGGCCTATGAACATTATTCACCTTACCCAAAAGGCAGCAAGGATTTACTGACCGAATTGGGTCCGGAAGGCTTGGCGCAATGGTTAAAGAATGAAAAGAAAATTCATTATACCGATACTACTTTTAGGGACGCACACCAAAGTTTGTTGGCTACCCGTATGCGAACCTACGATATGGTAAAGGTTGCGGAGAGTTTTGCCAAAAATCATCCGGAAGTATTTTCAATGGAAGTTTGGGGAGGTGCTACCTTTGATGTTGCTCTCCGGTTTTTACATGAAAATCCTTGGGATCGGTTAAGAAAAATACGTGCAGCAGTACCCAATATTATGCTGCAAATGCTAATTCGGGGGGCCAATGGAGTAGGATATTCCTCCTATCCGAATAACCTGGTTGAGCGATTTGTAGAAGAGAGTTGGGAAAATGGAATCGATATTTTTAGGATTTTTGATTCGCTTAATTGGATAAAGGGAATTGCAC
>JAIBAJ010000041.1 GCA_019695265.1 Bacteroidia bacterium
CGTTGAATAAATTTCATGCATAAATATACTGAAAATCAATGTATTGTGAATTTATTATCGGGTAAGTTATTAACAATCAGTAAGTTACAAAAAGGAGGGCTTTTTAGACAAACTGTCGTTGCCCGAGCTGCAACCTCAACCTTACATTTTAGGTCAACTAGTCAGGGTATCTAGGGTTTGCTGAAAAAGTCAGAAATGCAGTAGATGCAAGGCGCCAAGGCGATGCTGTATACTTCATACTGCGAACCGCGGGCAACGAAGCAGATGCCGTATTTCTGACTAAGAATCCAAAGTAATCTTCAAAAAATTTGGATGTAAGGAAATCAAGAAAATCTAATTCAAAACCATGCACCAATATGATTTAAATTGCGGTTTAAATGATTTATAATGAATCTATTGAGTGTTTTTTAGCTGACCCTGTCTAACAACGGACAGAATAAAAAAGCTGCCAACAGTAGTCAAGTGCAATAAGCAATTGTGTTGCATTAATTGGAATTTGGAAGATTCAAAAACTGCAGATCTTTAAATAAAATTTTGGCAGTATATTTGATTACTGCTCCTGCCAGCAACCCCTTATGTACAAGTTTAAATATGCCTGCTCTTCAAATTGGTTGACCCAAAAAAGTGATAAACAACATAAAGCCGAGACATAGGTCCACCAATAAAATGGAGTGTATTCTGAAAATCATGATCGTAATAACAACTTAAAATTCAAATAATAATGAAGAAGTTTTTTTTAGTTTCCGTCTTTAACTTAGCAACAATTTTAACCTATGGACAAAACATAGCTGATATTTCAGAATATAGTGATGGGCGTTTGATTGTTTGGAACTCCCAATATAGTGAAATATCTCATAAATATACTTTCGATGGGGACGTACTCTCCGGTTTCTCGCCTGAAATTATTGTAGTAACATCAAAAGATAATCTAGTTACCGTATACGACCAACGGTTTAATGAACTATCTCGTAAGTATTTATATGATGGTGATAGGGTAAAAAATGTATGTGGAAGCAATATTGTTGTTAAAAGTAAAAATGGCCTGGTGACAATTTACGATATTAAATTTAGTGAAAAATCACACCGCTACGAATAATCAACCATCCCACTTAGATTACATCGGTATGGGAAAGTAGATGGGGCAAGGTGAAATTCTCTGATTGTTACCTTAATTTGCCAAGGACACTTCAGAAGTAAAAGATGCTCAGTTGGCCGAAATGCTAGTTATAACTGGTAATAAAGTTTAAATTCATCATACAGCAATTTTAAAAGAAATTCTGCTCAATTTAATTTCTTGGGTAGAGTTTACTTTTAGCTAATAATCTTTTGGGGCATAATCCAATACGGCATTACCGGAAAATCCGGTGAACCAGACCGGAGCAGTGAATAAAATAGTTTAAGGTGTAAATCTTAGTCTCTGGTTGCAGAGAAACTGAAAGTGGGGGGAGAGGCAATCAAGTAGCCCAATGCCTATACATTTAGCTTTTCCTTTCTTTAAATGTACTGTTTTGTTGAACTTCCAAAGTGTTTTATTGGGTTGTAGCAGGTAACTAAGGTTATGGCATTGGCCTTTGAAACCTTACACCATTATCTGAATGTTACACTTTTCAAAAAGATACAAGTAAACCAATAATTTTAAACATAAACATATGCTAGTAGCCCTTAAAAAGAGCTAAGCAAAGTTCAACTTTCAAGACCAAGTCAACAAATTATAAGTGCAAAAAGTATTTATTAATGTTAATCACTTAGTTAAGTTGAATATTGCTCATATTTGCATAATAGAGGTGGGATAAGTAGGTGAATGTGGGTGGTATACAACCATTAGCGGTCAGGCAATAAAGATCAGCAATATTTAAAGCAATAAAAATGAAGAGAGACAAAAAATCATCAGAACATTACACATGGGGACAAAATTGTGACGGTTGGCACTTATTAAAAACAGACTCACTTAGCGTTATTCAAGAGAGAATGCCACCAAACACATCCGAAGCTTTACATTATCATCAAAAAGCTCAACAATTCTTTTATATTTTATCTGGACAAGCAACCTTTGAACTGGAAGACGAAATTTTTGAAGTAAAGGCCAATGAAGGTTTTTATGTTGAAGCTAACAAAAAGCATACAATCAGAAACGACAGCAATGACGATTTACATTTCTTGGTAATATCAGAACCTAAAGCACATGGAGACAGAACAAATATTTAATTGTAACCAATCCGATTTTTTACAAATTCTAACGGACATCAAAGACTTTTGGGGTAGTGACAGGACTCTTTTGTACCATCATCCGATGTTTGTAAATGAATTTGGGGATTCAGCCTTTGTCATAAAAAACAAAAATGATGATATGGTAATTGCATATCTTTTTGGATTTGTTTCTCAAACTGAGCGAACCGGTTATGTGCATCTCATTGGGGTAAGACAAAAACATCAGAAAAAAGGACTTGGCAGAAAGTTATACGAACATTTTATAGAATATTTAAAGAACCATGGTATTCAAAATCTAAAGGCAATCACAACACCTGCAAATGAAAAATCAATTAACTTCCATTTGGGAATCGGAATGGAAATGACTGGTGTTGAAAATGATAATGGAATAAAAGTAGTCAAAGACTATTCTGGCGTAGGGCAAGATAGGGTAGTCTTTAAAATGAAGATATGAATTAACAAAAGCTCGAACCGCTAACGGATCAGGCACGAACGGCACGGCCAACATAGGGTGACAAAGACAAAATAAACTATACCAAAGTAATTGACAAAATGATTTTGATTACTCAACTGATTTACATTATTGACGGACAAGAAAAAGTTTTTGACGAGTTTGAAAGCATTGCTATTCCGACAATTTTAAAATATAACGGACAATTGCTATTACGAGTAAGACCGACAAAAGATAATTTTATTGAAAGTAATATTGATTGACTCCTTTAAAATTAGTTTTCCTTTAAATAAGGAATGGGTAAACTGGGAAAATATTGATAAAATAGAATTCCATACTGTAAATCAGGCTTATGGGTCAATTGGAATTAAAGTAAAGGAAATGGATCTTAATAGAAACAAGCTTTATGTTCCATGAGTGTTTGATGACTTTGATGATGATGGTTGTCTTGACTTCTCTTTATATAGACTGGATTTAGAAAGTTTAAAAATTAACCATGAAAGGCTTTATCTAACGATTTTAGACTTGAGTAAAAAAAGCGAAAAGAAAAGACAAATTCATATAAACAACTACACAGAATAAATTATTACCAGAACCATTAACCCCAACCCGAATTCCACCCTAGGTTTTTGGTTTTATTGGACTACCTATTTCTATTTCATTTTTCCATAATTTAAGGTTGTGATTTTCCTGCTTTCCGCGCGGCATAACCCCCAACCCCCTCCCCAACCCCAAACCCCATCCACCTTTTTTCCGTTTTATTCCACCTCCAAAATAAAATCTACTCTTTTACCAAGCCTAAACCCGTGTATCTTTACTTTTAATTTAGCACATGAAAAGGTATGATTATTGGCTTAAGCTCCTGATAGGAGTTTGGGTGCTGCTGGTTCAGGCTTGTAGCGATGGAAATAAACTGGCCTCGCCCGAGTTAAGTACCAACGCGGTTTCAAACATCACCGCGAAATCGGTGGTTTGTGGCGGGAAAATAAGCGCCAGTCCGGGTAGTACCGTTACCGAAAAAGGGCTTTGTTGGTCTACCCAGCCCAACCCTACCAAATCGAATTCGTTTTTGAATTTGGGTAGCGGAATGAGTAATTTTACTTCGGTGGTAAATGGCTTGCAACCCAATACAACCTATTACATTCGGGCTTATGCCGCCAATTCGTCAGGGATTAGTTACGGAAATCAGGAAAGCTTTAAAACCCTGAACGGTGTGGTGGCCTCGTCGGGTGGGGGAGTTGTGGATTTGGACGGGAATAGCTACCCCAGTATAGTGCTGGGCAATGGACAGGAATGGATGAGTGAAAATTTACGAAGTGCTAAGTTTAGCAATGGTGATGCCATTCCGCCGGTGGAAGATAGTCTTATGTGGTTATCCTTATCTACCGTTGCCTGGAGTTTTCCCAATCGCTCGGTAAGCTTTGAAAATCCTTACGGCAAGCTATACAATTGGTATGTGGTGGCTGATTCCAGAAATGTTTGTCCGGAAGGGTGGCATGTGCCCGGCGATTCGGAGTGGAATGAGTTGATACATTACCTGGATTCCTTGTCATCGTCAACCGCCTTGGGGGTTCAAAGTGGCACAGCCGGGGGTAGGTTGAAAAAAGTTGGAACGGAAGAATGGCTTTACCCGAATACCGGGGCATCGGATGAAATAGGTTTTTTAGCCTTGCCGGCCGGTATGAGACAAAGTGATGCCCGGTATGCAGGCTTTGGGGAAACCGGTAGCTTTTGGACTTCTACCCAAGCCGATGCCTTAAATGCCTACATGCGCCGAATTTATTTCGATAACTCCTCCCTTGTTCGCAACTACCTGGATAAACGCAGCGCAGCCTCTATACGCTGCCTAAAAGACTAAACAGGGTTGGGCTCGTCTTTCTGAAAACCTTGGGTGTTGTTTGGTAACTGCCGATGCAAAAGCTGTTTAGGTAAAATATTGCCAAGCATACTAAAATTAGTACAGTTGGGCAATTGGTATCACTTGTGGCTTTTGAATATCAATGGAGTTGGGGCAGTAGCTTGGGAATTAGCAGACTACCCCATAAACCGGTGGACTCTAACTTAGCTTGGTTACACCGGCGACGGTTGGGTTTGCACCCCGGGCAACGATTGAGGTAAGTAGCCCACAGGCCCACGCGGCGCTAGCCAAGGGGGCCGAGGACTACAACCGAAAGCGTGACCCGAAGCCCGTGCAGGTGGGTGGAGTTTTGCAGATAAGTTGTTGGGCGAAGGGGGCCCGCCTAATTCTTAAACAACTAAGTCAATTTCCAACCAAAAGCGTCGACTTTGTTGCGGTAAAATGGGTTGAAGGGATTGATTGCTTATGGCTTTGCTTAGGCTATCATAATATGCTTGTGAAGGTTCAAGTGCCAGATTATAGCCTCCTTCGTAGCCTCCTTCGTTAATCCACATGCCGAGGTAAGGAATTTGATCGGAATCCCAATGAAAATGCAGGTTTAGCGGGTTTAAATGTAAGCTGGCAAAACCTTGAGGAACCCGACCTTGATGGTAATATTTACGGGTAGTTTGTGAAGAAAAGGGTCGGAAGATGTTTAAAAGTTCCCCGTTTTCGGCCATGGGAAACGGATGAATACTACCGGATGCTCCTAAGCCTGGATCCTGTTGGGCCAGTTCAACCGAGTGGGTAAAGGGCCATTCCCAGGTGTCGCCCGACTGTGCAGCAAACAAAGGGTGAAAGGTCCAGAAGCCGGGAATAGCAAAGGATTCAAAGTTTTGAATGTGGTAATCGAATCTTATTTTTAAGTTGTTTAAACTGATTGTTCGTTCAAAACGGTACTTCCAAACCCTGCCCATTACGGAGCCAAATAAGCTATTATCCTGAACCTGCATGGACCAAGGCTGGCACCATAACTCGCCGTGGTCGGGAATAGGCCACTGTTGACCATTCCAAAGAAAAGTTTCTTTATCAATTGCCGGGAAACATTCGTCAATGCCACTTTTGTCGTACTCTGAAAAGGCGGCACCGTAGTTGGGTATGCTTAAGGCTTGTTGGCTTTGCCAGAGTAATTCTTTTTGAAGCGGTTTGTAAACCAAGGAGGCTATTTTGCCCCCCAACTCGGGATAGCAACTAAGCTTTAGCAGGTGGTTTTCAAGCTCCAAACATTTCATAGCGCAAGGTAATACGGTTTACAAAACACCGGGCGAGGAACTTGGTTTTGTGCCTTGCCCGGTCGTTACCGAATGCTTAAAAAGACAATATTCCGTTGGCGCGGAGCAAAGTCTCCTGAACTGAAACTATTGCCAGAAAAGGGCTTAGGCTCCTGCTTTGGCGATGAATTTAACCACCGGATTTTTCTTGGCCGGAAGGGATTTCAAATACACATACAAGGCTTTTAAATCCTGCTCGGTCATGTTTCCGTACATGGTCCAAGGCATGATGGATTGCATTTCGCCGGGTTTAACGGCCGGTGCGTGGTAATTGGAATCTACATAGGATTTAAAGCGGGCCACAAACGCTTGTTGGCTCCAACTGCCAATACCTGTTTCTTCGTCGGGGGTGATGTTTGGGGTGCGTAAAACACTGCCATCGGGCATTTTAAATTCCCTGCCTCCGGAGTAAGCCAGTTCGCGGATAATTTGTCCTTTTTCGGCTTGGGTATGGCACTCAATGCAATTGGCTGAGTTAGCTAGGTATTCGCCATAAGCCAACACATTGGAGGTGTCGGGTTTTTTAGTAAACTGGGCTTTTTGCGGAATGGTTTTTAGGATAATGCTAAACGGAAAGGCCGGTTTTGATTCCGGAACTTGTTTTTCGATGGAAGGCAAGGAACGTAAATAGGCAATAACGGCGATTATGTCAAGGGAATCCAGTTTGCCATAACTGGGGTATGGCATCACCGGAAAAAAGGCATGACCATCTCTGGAAACACCACAGGTTATGGCTCTGAAAATTTCTCCATCGGTCCAGTCTTTGAGTCCAAACGGTGTAATGTTGCGGGAGTAAAATTCGCCCGGGAAGCCCAGCTCTTTGTTAAATGTTTCGCCTCCGTTTCCTAAGGTTCCGGGTGTGATCGGGCCGGAATATTTGGTCCAATCTCTGGTGGAGTGGCAATCCATACAAACCATAACACAATTGGCCAGGTATTCGCCTCGCTTAACCAATTCGGGAGTGGATTCGATTTTGATGTCGGGCGCTGCACCCACATTTGGCATGGTGAGTTGGATGTAAGAAACCAAGGTTACAATGCCCAATAAAATGAGGACAAAAATTCCTAAAACAATTTTTAATACTTTTTTCATAGGATAATTAAAGGCCTCTAATGTACCTGCTTTTTGGTATTTTGCAAGTGGCCATGATTGATTTTTTTACTGTTTTTTGTTCAAACCGGTTTCCGGGGAAGGAGTTTTCCTTGTCGGGTGGTAATAAAACCGGGTTGTTTTAATACCTGTCGTTCAGGTATTTGGGGGTGGTATCCCTTTCATTGTTGTTTTTCAGGCGGTATCCAACTTCAATTGTGAATTTTGAGTTCGTAAATCGCACTTCCTGTCTACATTTGTGCCAAAGCCATTGCCGGTGGGAGAAATAAAACGACAAGGAATCAGCAACACCCTTTACATGTATTTGGGTTTAGGGGTAGGCTTTTTAAATACCTTATTTGTTCAACCCGAACTACTTACTACCACCGAAATTGGATTAACCAAGGTGTTGTTTTCCTTTTCCATGTTGTTTTCCACCTTGTTACCCATGGGTGCAAATAACATCATACTAAGGTATTACGCTCGTTTCAAAAATGCTGAAAAAGGTGATCATGGCTTTCTGGGATTGGTAACCGGAATCACACTCCTGGGCTTTTTAGTTTATGGCTCCCTGCTTTTTTTATTCAGTCACTTTGCCATTGACTATTACCAGGATAAAAGTCCGGAATTTGGTCATTATTTTTATTGGGTTTTTCCATTTGGATTGGCTTTGGCATTAATAACCATTTTCAATACCTACTGCTACGGCAACTTCCGTTCCTCCTTTCCTACTTTTTTAAACGATGTTGCGGTTCGGGTTATGTTGATTTTGCTTATTCTATTATATCATCAAAAATGGATTTCGTGGGAGACTTATTTGGGATTGTTTGTAGCTTGCTTTATGCTGCAATTGGGGATGCTGCTGGCTTACATGGCCAGTTTCTCCAAGCTGAATTTTAAATATGATTGGTCTTTTTTAGGACGACAAGGCAACCGGGAAATGTTGGTTTATGGCTTGCTGTTTTTATTGTCATCCGTTGCCTCCATGGGATTAAAAACCCTCGATGTAATTGTATTAGCAAGCTTTTTCCCATTATCGGCCGTTGGGGTTTACGGCTTGGTGAGCATTTTCCCCTTGGTGATTGAAACCCCCTTGAATTCCCTCGAAAAAATTGCCGGACCTAAAATGACGGAAGCGTTGGCTCAATCCAATTCGGTTGAACTTTCAAAAATTTACAAAGATTCAGCTCATCATCTACTGGTGTTTGGGGCTTGGTTGTTTTTAATGATTGTTCTTAATATCAAGGATTTTCTGCATTTGTTACCTGCCGATTTTCATTCAGCTTATGGTTTGGTTTACATTCTTTCGGCCGGAAATTTGATTAACATGGCCACCGGGGTCAACAATCCGTTGGTGTATTATTCCGATCATTATAAGCTAGGTCTCAGCATTTTGCTTTCCACCTTGGTGCTGGCAATTATCAACTACTTTGTATTTATTCCGCTTTGGGGCTTACCCGGAGCTGCTTTTGCCACTGTGCTTTCCAATTTGATGATGAACTTGGCCAAAACAATGGTCATTTGGGTAAAATTCAAGCTCAATCCTTTCGATGGTAATACCTTGGGAATTTTTATTTTAACCGCATTATGTATTCTTCCGCTTTGGTGGAATCTCGATTTTCACCCGGTAGTAAACATGATTTTTCGCAGTTTGGTAATTACGTTGGTGTTTGGTTTAGGCTTGGTAGTTGGAAAGTTAAGTCCTAACAATCCGGTAATCGGTTATATTCGGGAGAGGATTTTTTAAATAAGTATGCGGGCCGCTTTTGCCTACTCAGGTAGGTGCAACTTCTGTCAATTATTAACAGGCAAAAGCGCCGGGCTATTCGTTGCAAGTCCTCGCCGCCCGGGCTAAAGCCACGGTCGTCTGTGGGCTTTCCACTGCTATCCCTGCCCGATGTGCTTCGACCATAATTTGGTTGGTTAACCTAAATTGGTATTTCAACCCGAGGTCTAATTGTTTTTAATTCAATTTTACGGTACCATTTAGGGATGGAGTTAACCCATAACTGGCAAAGACGGAGTTTACTAAGCTTGAATAATCAGGTTTTCCCCATCTTCAATCACATCCCAAACCTGGAGGTTGTTCTTAGCCGGACCATGGGTAACTTTTCCGGTCATATCGAATTTGCTTCCATGCGCCGGACATTTTAATCCATTGTTTCCGTCTTCTTTTAATCCAATTCCCAGGTGTGTGCATTTTAAGCTAACTGCCTTGTAACTTCCATCCGGATATTTTACAACCAACACCTTGGATGGTAATTGTTTATTATCGACCACCAGGGTGTTTGCGCTGCTTAATCCTGCCTTGGGAACACTAATTTTTTGTGGAGAAGCGGAGGCGGTAGAAGTGCTTTTGCAGGATTCTAATTCCCCGGCCAACAACAACATTCCGGCTCCGGTTAAACAAATTCCACAGGCATCTTTTATAAACTTACGTCTCGAATTAGGGATTGCACTCATAAACAATTCAGTTTGATGTAAAGGTATAATTAATTTGTGGTTATAAAACTATTCGGCAATGAGGAGGTGGTAATTTTTCTTGCCTTTTTGTACCAGCATAAATTTAGATTGAAGCAGGTGATCTGAAGTAAACGAACCGGACAAATCAGTCCATTTTTCCTTATTAATCAGAACGGCATTGCTTTGGATCATTTTTTTTGCATCGCTGCGAGAAGGAAAAACCTGAGCTTTGTCGACCAGTAGTTCCAGTACCGGAATACCGGTATCCAACTCTGATTTAGAAATGGTGGAGCTTGGAACCCCTTCGAAAATGGTCAGAATTTGTTCAGTGTTCAGGGCATTTAAGGAAAGGGTTGAGGATTTACCAAACAACAATTCGGTGGCTTCCATGGCAAAATCTAAATCTTCCTGAGAATGTACCAGAATGGTTAGGTCTTTGGCAAGTTCCTTTTGGAGGAGGCGTTCATGAGGTGCTGATTGGTGGCGGGTTTCGATTGCTTCAATTTCTTCTTTGGTTCTGTAGGTAAAGAATCGCATAAAGCGACCTGCATCTTCATCGGAGCAGTTAATCCAGAACTGATAAAATTGGTAGGGAGAAGTTTTAGTTCGATCCAGCCACACATTTCCTTTTTCGGTTTTTCCGAATTTACTTCCATCCGCTTTGGTTACAAGAGGGCTAACTAAGGCAAAGGCCTCACCACCGGCTTTTCGGCGGATAAGTTCTGTACCTGTAACAATGTTTCCCCATTGGTCGCTGCCGCCCATTTGCAGTTTAACTCCTTTGTTTTGGTTAAGCCAGTAGAAATCATAGCCTTGCAGAAGTTGGTACGAAAATTCGGTGAAGGAAATGCCGGTTTCTAGACGCTTTTGAACGCTGTCTTTGGCCATCATATAAGAAACGGTGATGTGTTTGCCTACATCCCGCAGAAATTCCAGGGCCGACATAGGGGCGAACCAATCGTAATTGTTAACTACCTGAGCACCTTTTTCAAAATCGATAAAGCGGCCCAATTGTTTTTTAACCGATTCCACATTGTGTCGGAGTTGGGCTTCATCGAGCAGGTTACGTTCCTGTGATTTTCCGCTGGGGTCGCCTACCATTCCGGTAGCACCGCCAACCAAAGCAATAGGGTTATGTCCGCAAAGTTGGAAATGGCGAAGCAAGGTAATTTGAACCAAGCTGCCAATGTGCAAGGAGTCGGAAGTAGGATCAAAGCCGATATAACCCGTGGTAACTTCCTTCATCAATTGTTCTTCGGTTCCGGGCATTAAGTCGTGGAGTAGACCTCTCCAACGTAGTTCTTCAACAAAGTTCTTTTTCATATTTCGAGGGCTTCAAAAGTAGTGTGATTACACATCCAATGGATTAGTTTTCAACACAACCAAAAATACTTTGAAAAAATAATTTTTTTAAACCATTTCCTGTCTAATTTTGCAGCGCCAAAAAACAGAATTAAATTTTGTTAAAAATCATGCTGGAAGCCGCAATAAAAAAGGGAATTAGAATTTTTATAGGAGTTTTATTTTTAGTAACTCTATTCGACTTTTCGGCGTTTTCAAACACCGAGGAGCATCACCAAGCCGGCGCTGAAGCAGGCGAACATTCAGCGAAGGAGGAGAAATTTGATGCCGGAAAGATGATTCTGGATCACATTAAAGATTCGTACGATTGGCATATTGCTGACATCGGAGGTAAGCCGGTTTCCATTTCATTGCCGGTAATATTGTTGACTAAGGATCATGGTTTGTTAGTATTCAGTTCTTCTGAATTTCACCACGGACATTCTGCTTATACGCCTGAGCAGAAAACGAATTTTCAGGCTGCTAGTGTTCACATGGCGGTTGGCGAAAAGGTGGATTCCAATATTATTGATGTAAGCATGACTTCGCACTATGTATTAAAAGATGGTCATGTAGTAGGCTTTCGCTCACCTGAATCCGGTTTTGATTACCACAACATTCATGACTTAAGCAGTGGAATTGTTAAAGAAGCTTCTGTGTCAGAGTATTTCAACGGAAAACAAGGTTCTTTTATAGACTTATCCATTACCAAAAATGTTTTTTCAGTATTGTTGGCAGTGAGCTTGTTACTAATCGTATTTATATCGGTTGCCAATGCTTACAAAGCTAATCCCGGCAAAGCGCCAAAAGGCATTCAAAGTTTTGTTGAGCCTTTAATTTTGTTTATACGCGACGAGGTAGCTAAACCAAGTATCGGACATGGTTATGAGAAGTTTTTACCATATTTATTGTCCTTGTTTTTCTTTATTTGGTTTAACAACATGATGGGATTAATTCCAATTTTCCCATTTGGTGCTAATGTAACTGGGAATATAGCTGTTACTTTAATTTTGGCAACATTTACATTTGTTACAACCCAAATCAATGCCAAATCAACTTACTGGAAACATATTTTCATGCCGGATGTTCCATGGTGGTTATACATTATTATGATTCCAATTGAGATTTTTGGAGTTTTCATTAAGCCGGTTGTATTGACTTTGCGTTTGTTTGCCAACATAACGGCGGGTCACATTATTGCATTGGCCTTCTTCTCATTAATTTTCATTTTTGGAGCCATGTTGCCTGTTGCAGGTTACGGGGTATCCATTCTTTCTATAGCATTTACCGTTTTCATGAATTTTATGGAACTCCTGGTTGCCTTTTTACAAGCTTATGTATTTACGCTGTTATCAGCCATTTACATTGGTATGGCCATCGAAGAACACCATTAAGAACCAATTTAGAGAACAATTAATCAATCGTAAACCAATAAATCAATATACAATGTCAATGTTATCAATCCTTTTAGCAGAAGCTATCGCAGTTATGGGTGCCGGTATTGGTGCTGGTATCGCCGCTCTTGGAGCCGGTGTAGGTATCGGTCGTATCGGTGGTAGTGCTTTGGAATCTATCGCTCGTCAACCAGAAGCGGGTGGAGATATCCGTGCCAACATGATTGTTGCTGCTGCTCTTGTGGAAGGTGCTGCATTCTTCGCCATCGTGGTGTGTCTGCTTATCCTTTTCATCTAAGAATGAAATTAAACAGGGCTTGTAGGGGTTGCCTATAAGCTCTGTTTTAACCAATTGACTGTTGAACAACTTACACACTTAAAAAAATGGATTTAGTTACTCCCGGTATAGGCTTATTGTTTTGGATGTTAGTATCCTTTTCAATTGTATTAGTTTTATTAAAGAAATTTGCTTGGACTCCCATCCTTTCTATGATTAAGGAGCGGGAAGATACCATTGACAACGCATTAAAATCGGCTGAAAGAGCGAAAGAGGAAATGGCTTTGTTGACAGCCAGCAATGAGAAATTGTTGCAAGAAGCCAGAAATGAGCGCGACATCATGTTGAAAGAAGCAGCAGCTACCAAAGATGCCATTATCAACGAAGCACGTGCAAAAGCTACGGAAGATGCAACCCGCATTATGGCAAAAGCACGCGAGGAAATCAACAACGATAAAATGGCTGCTATTGTGGAATTGAAAAACCAAGTAGCGACTCTTTCCATTGAAATTGCTGAGAAAATCATTAAGAAGCAATTGGAAAACCAAGATGCTCAGAAGGATTTAGTAGCCCGCGAATTGGAAAACGTAAAATTGAGCTAAAATGCAGGATCCCCGAATTGCCAGTCGTTATGCCAAATCCTTGCTGGATTTAGCATCTGAGCAGGGTGCTTTGGCCCAAGCCTACCAAGACATGTTGGTAGTTGAAACCTGCACCAAAGAAAGCAGGGAGTTGGTGAATTTGCTTAACAGCCCAATCATCAAATCCGATAAAAAAGAAGCGATTATTAACGAAGTATTTGGAAGTTCCATTTCGAAATTGAGCTTGGAATTTTTACAAATCATTACCCGCAAAGGCCGTGAGAATTACATTCCGGTTGTTGCAGCTTCCTTTGTAGATCAATACCGCAAGTTAACCGGAGTTACCACTGCCTTTGTTAAAAGTGCTATTGCTTTGGATGAAACAGCCAGAACCAAGGTTAGAAGTATTTTAAATCAAAGCGGATTTGCCAATGTTGAATTGGTTGAGGAAGTGGATGCAGAACTAATTGGCGGCTTTGTTTTACGCATAGGTGATAAACAAGTAGACACTTCGGTTAAGAACGAAATTTCTAAACTTAAACAAGGTTTCAAAGAGAACCTGTATGTTGAAGAAATATAAATGTGAAGAAGCTTCACAAAAACAAAACAGATTAAAAGAAAAAACAGCTAACATCTAAACCATGGCAGAAATAAAACCAGCAGAAATCTCCAACATATTGCGTCAGCAATTGGCAGGTTACCGCAGCGAAACTGAACTACAAGAAGTAGGTACCGTATTACAAGTAGGTGATGGTATCGCCCGTATTTATGGTCTTTCCAATGTTCAATCAGGAGAGTTGATCGAATTTTCCAACGGATTGCGCGGCATAGTATTGAACTTAGAAGAAGACAACATCGGTGCCGTATTGTTGGGAAGCAGCAACGATATTAAAGAAGGTGATACTGCCAAACGTACCGGCAAAATTGCCTCCATCAATGTTGGTGAAGGAATGTTGGGACGTGTTGTAGATACTTTGGGTTTGCCAATTGATGGTAAAGGACCTATTTCCGGAACTTTGTACGAAATGCCTTTGGAACGTAAAGCTCCGGGGGTTATTTACCGTCAGCCGGTAAATGAGCCATTACAAACGGGTATCAAAGCGATTGATGCAATGATTCCGATTGGACGTGGACAAAGGGAGTTGATTATTGGTGACCGTCAAACAGGTAAAACTGCCGTTGCCATTGACACCATCATCAACCAAAAAGAATTTTACGAAGCAGGTAAACCTGTTTTCTGTATTTATGTAGCGGTTGGACAAAAAGGTTCAACTGTTGCGAACATAGTTAAAACTTTGGAAGAAAACGGAGCTATGGCCTATACGGTGGTAGTTGCTGCTACAGCTTCTGATCCGGCTCCGCTTCAATTCTACGCTCCTTTTGCAGGAGTTGCTATCGGAGAGTTTTTCCGTGACACCGGACGTCCGGCTTTGATTGTTTATGATGATTTGTCTAAACAAGCTGTTGCTTACCGTGAGGTTTCCTTGTTGTTGCGTCGTCCTCCAGGACGTGAGGCTTATCCTGGTGACGTTTTCTACCTACACAGCCGTTTGTTGGAAAGAGCTGCAAAAATTAATGCTACAGATAGCATTGCTCAAAACATGAACGACTTGCCGGAAAGCATTCGTCCTTTGGTTAAAGGTGGTGGTTCATTAACAGCCTTGCCAATTATTGAGACTCAAGCAGGTGACGTATCAGCCTACATTCCAACCAACGTAATTTCTATTACCGATGGTCAGATTTTCTTGGAATCTAACTTGTTTAACTCCGGTGTTCGTCCGGCGATTAACGTGGGTATTTCGGTAAGTCGTGTGGGTGGTAACGCGCAAATTAAATCTATGAAGAAAGTTGCGGGTACCTTAAAACTTGACCAAGCTCAATACCGCGAGTTGGAAGCATTTGCTAAATTCGGTTCGGATTTAGATGCTGCTACCAAATCAGTATTGGATAAAGGTGCGCGTAACGTGGAGATTTTGAAACAAGGACAGTTTTCACCTCTAACCGTAGAGAAACAAATTGCGATTATTTATTGTGGTACCAAAGGTTTGTTGCGTAACGTTCCGGTGAATAAAGTTCGTGAATTTGAAAACGAGTACCTGGCCATTATGGAAGCTAATCACAAAGATGTATTGAATGCTTTAAAGGCAGGCAAATTTGAGGATAGCTTAACTGATGTTCTAGAGAAAGTAGCTAAAGATTTAGCAGCTAAATATTAATTGGATTTGAACTAGGAATTCATGCCAAATTTAAAAGAAGTAAGAAACCGAATCACGAGCGTATCAAGCACTCAGCAGATTACATCGGCCATGAAAATGGTTAGTGCTGCCAAATTGCGCCGTGCCCAGGATGCAGTCACCAGGCTTCGTCCTTATTCAGCAAAATTGAGGGAAATTTTGCAAAACCTGAGTGCATCTTTGGATGCTTCGGAGGGTGGACAATTTTCCATCAAACGGGAGCCCAATAAAATTTTGTTGGTTGCCATTACTTCTAACCGCGGTTTATGCGGTGGATTTAATGCCAACATTATTAAATTGGCAAATCGCTTAATGCAAGAAGAATATGCAGAGCAGCATAAGAAGGGCCAAGTAAAATTGATTACTATCGGAAAAAAGGGTAGCGATTATTTCAAGAAGAATCCCGGAATGGTGGTTTCTTCGCACAACGAAGTATTTGATAACCTGGTTTTCGAGACCGTAGCTCCCGTTGCCCAATCCATTATGGATGCTTTTGCAAATGGTTCTTACGATAAAGTAGTAATTCTTTACAACCAGTTTAAAAATGCTGCGGTACAAGTGCCTACAAATGAAGGTTTCCTTCCGGTAGAACCACCTAGTACGGATGCTAAAGTATCCCAAACGGATTACATTTTTGAGCCTGAAAAGAATGCTATTATTCAGGATTTGATTCCTAAATCGTTAAAGATTCAATTGTACAAAGCCTTGCTTGATAGTTTGGCTGCTGAGCATGGCGCACGAATGACTGCTATGCACAAGGCTACCGACAATGCTAAGGAATTGTTGAAAGACCTTAAATTGAGTTATAACAAAGCACGTCAGGCAGCAATTACCAATGAAATTTTGGAAATTGTTAGCGGTGCCAATGCATTAAAAGGATAAAAGGATAATTCACCTATGAAAGCCAATTTGAGTCAAATCAGATTGGCTTTTTTTTTGGTTTCATACCAGGTTTGTGAAAGCCGTCGGTAGCAGGGGTTTGCACCCTCGGGCAACGATAGAGCCAAGTAGCTCCAAGGCAACGCAGCGTTTAGCGGAGTTGACTTGGACTACAGGCGATAGCGTGACCCGAACGCCCATTTCAGGATAGGTTGGTATAGGCAGGAACTATTTTGGGCGGAAGGGGGCCCGCCTAATTCTTATTATGAAGGAATTAGCTTGCTTAAATAGTTAGAAACCTGCTTTTGGTCCGCTAAGTAAAAACTTGTATTTAAAACTTTGCTTTTCGAACATAGGACCTTTTTCCGGGCGAGAATTGAAACTTCCGGTATTGGGAGCCATGTTGATTGGAGAACCATTTCCGATTGTTCCGGCCATAGGATTGTTAGCCATCGGGTTATTATTCATATCTGCCACGCTTTGGTTTCGGCTACCACTCATGGGATTTGGAGTATTCATCATGTCCTCCATGTCTTTGTCTTTGTAATCTTTCTTTTCAAGTCCGAATACGGTAATTTCCATTTGTAGTTCTTTGATCCAATCTTGAGTTAGGTTGCCAGAGAGGAGCAATTCTTTCAATGGGATTGCCAATTCATATTGCATGGTATTCAGGCTATCCCAGCCGATGGCAACCTGCACGCCGGAGGAATCTTTTAAAGGCAGCAAACCGGATGCAGAAGAAAATCCTTCGAGCCGTTTGAGGGTATTATTGAGGTAAAATTCGGTTTGAAAGAGTTTCATATTTGGTTTTCCGTTCAACAAGGTAGGAGCCTCGCCTTGGTGCATAGGACCACCGCTTCCGATGGGATAAACAATGTTTTTCTGAAGTTTTTCCTTTTTGTTTTTCAGGTTAAAACTCACTTTTAAGCCTCCACGACTAATTTTTATTTGGTTGGCCTCGTCGGGGACCACCAGGCAGATGTAGAGATTGGAGCTGTCATTTAGCAAGGCAAACATGATGCGGGTTTTATAATCATAGGCACCCAGTGGTTTTTCCCATTCATTGATAATTCCGTCAACCACAACGTTTTGGTTGGTCCATCGGGAGTGAGAGACCAGGCTTTGAGCGGAAAGGTAGGCTTGTCCAAGGAAAAGCCAAGAAATCAGCAATGGAAAAATCCTAACAGCATTCATATTTTTTATCTTAAGTTATCCAAGGCTTTTTTCAATTCTTCTTCTTTGTTTTGAGCGGGGTTGCCCAAGATGGATTTTACCCCCACTTCGTTAAAGAAAAAGGAATAGATATCGGCATCTTCATCGATGGTTTTTACCAAGGATCTTCCGGCACCATGACCCGCATTGGAATCAATACGAATTAGAACAGGGGCATTTCCGGTTTGGTTTTTTTGCAGGGTAGCTGCGAATTTGAATGAATGTGCCGGAACTACTCTATCGTCGTGGTCGGCAGTGACGATAAGTGTTGCGGGGTAAGCTGTTTTCCTGATATTGTGCAAGGGAGAATAGGCGATGAGGGTTTTATATTGGTCAAGGTTTTCGCTGCTTCCATATTCCACAGCCCAGCCCCAACCGATAGTAAATTTATGGTAACGCAGCATATCAAGTACTCCAACGGATGGGAAGCAAACTTTGAACAGATCGGGTTTTTGGGTCATGCATGCACCTACCAACAAACCGCCGTTGCTTCGGCCAATAATGCCTAATTTTTCAGAGGAAGTATATTGATTTGAAATCAGGTATTCTGCTGCGGAGATAAAATCATCGAATACATTTTGTTTGTTTTGCAACATACCTGCTTCATGCCATTTTTCGCCATATTCACTGCCACCTCGCAGGTTAGCCATGGCGAAAATTCCACCATTTTCGAGCAAAACAATTCGGCTTGGGTTAAAGGTAGGAGTTAAAGGAATATTAAAACCGCCATAACCGTACAAAAGGGTTGGGTTATTACCATCCAGTTTTATCCCTTTTTTATACACCAGGAACATGGGAACTTTGGTTCCATCTTTGGAGGAATAAAAAACTTGTTTTGTTTCGAAATCTTCGGGGTTAAAGCTCAATTTAGGCCTTTCAAACAAACTTACCTTGTTTGCTGAGATTTCATATTTATAAATAGTTGCAGGTGAAGTAAAATTAGAGATGGAGAAGTAGACATCATTGTCATCTTGCTCCCCTGTAAATGCCGAGACCGTTCCGATTTCAGGTAATTCTAAATCGGTGGAATGTTCGGCTTTTTTGTCCCAAACCACCACTTTGGAAGTAGCATCTTTCAAATAAGTACAAAAGAAACGATCTCCACAACTGCTGACTTGTTGTAACAGGTTTTCTGTTTCGGGAATAACTACTTTCCATTCCGGTTCGTCGGGATGGTTAAAGTCAAATTTAATGAGTTTAAAATTTGGGGCATTAAAATTTGTATGAACATATAAATCGGTACCCACATTATCGATTACATTAAATTCAAATTCAAAACCTTTGCAAATAACTTGTAATTCGCGTCCATGACCGGGGGTTTTATCTTGTGGTTCAACGAGGTATTTGGCAAGAATTTCTGATCCGCTTGTGCCTTCTGAAACATTGACGATTAAGAAGGTTTCGTCGTCGGTTACCTGGGCGCTGAAGAATCGTTTTGGGTGAGCAGGATCCTGGTAAATCAATTTGTCTTTTGCCTGGGGGGTACCAAGTTTGTGATAATATACTTTTTGACCTTTATTTTCGGCAGAAAGCTCGTTTCCTTTAGTGGGTTCATCGTATCGGCTGTAAAAGAAACCATCTTTAAACCATGCAGCACCGGAAAATTTGACCCATTGAATGGAATCTGGAAGGAATTTTTTCGTTGCCACATCCATGACATAAATGGTTTGCCAATCGCTACCACTTTTACTAACAGTGATGGCGACTTTGGTTCTATCTTTATTAAATCCGGCAAAGGAGGCAGAGGAAGTGCCATCTTTACTCAAGGTGTTTGGATCCAAAAATACCTGTCCTTCAGCATGAATATCTGTTGTGTAGTAATAAACGGATTGATTTTGTAAGCCGTTGTTTCGGGTATAGAAATAGTGTTTTCCGGCACGATAGGGTGGACTTACCCGGGGGAAATTGTATAATTCCTTAATTCGGTTTTTAATGGTTGTGGTGTTTGGTAGTCGCGAAAGGTATGACTGAGTCAAACTGTTTTCCCTTTTCACCCAATCCATAGTTTCTTCCGAATGGTCATCTTCCAGCCAGCGGTAGGGGTCCGGTATTTTTTGACCAAAATATTCGTCAACCTGATCTACTTCTTTCGTTTCAGGGTATTTTAATTGTGCAAATGCTGTGGCGGTTAGTCCAATAAAGAGGAATAAAATGGGATATCTCATGCGATTAAAAAAAATGCCCTATACTGGTGAAGGCATAGGGCAAAAATGTCAAATTTTTTGAAAGAAAAAATTAGTCTCTGCGGTTACCAAATAAGCGCAACAAGGCTAAGAATAAATTAATGAAATCAAGGTAAAGTTCCAAGGCGCCTAATATAGCTACCTTACGCATGGTCATGCCGTCTGAATTACCCGACATACCGATGTATTTCAACTTCTGTACATCGTATGCGGTTAAACCGGTGAAAACCAAAACAGAAATTACAGAAATAATATAGGACAAAGTATCACTGTTTAAGAACCAGTTAACAACAACGGCAATGATAATACCAAACAGAGCCATTCGCATTAAGCTACCGAAGGAGGTTAAATCGGTTTGGGTGGTGTAACCAAGGACAGCCATGGTAGCAAACATAGCGGAGGCTATTAAAAACACGGTAGCAATACTACCCAAGGTGTAATGTAAAAAGATAAAACTCAATGAAATGCCGGTTAATACAGCATAGGCAATGAAAATACCCATAATAACCGGAAGGGAGAAACGCTGCCAGCCGAAAGACAGAGTCAGTACCAATAAAAGCGGAGAAAACATTACAGCATAGCCAAAGATGGTCATTCCTCGTTCTCCAACTAGAAAAGACATTAAATACGGGTTGCTGGCAAAAACCCAGGCAAACAGAGCCGAGGTGGCCAATGCGCCGGACATCCACATAAAAACATTTGCCAGAAAGGATTTGGCCAAAGTTCCTTGAGAAGGAACATTATACAATTGGAAGAATTTGTCGTCCATTTTACATTTTAAATTATGTGCAAATATAGTTTCATTCCAAAGAAGCCACAACAGGTTTTAACAGGCTTTTAATAAACTTTTGTTAATGAATGGTGAATCAAGATCAAGAAATCCGGTTTAAACCTAATCAAACCCTGCTACATTTGCCCTATGAAATTTGCAACGAAAGCCATACATGCAGGTGTTGAACCTGACCCTAGCACCGGTGCCATTATGACCCCGATTTATCAGACTTCTACTTACGTTCAGGAAGCTCCGGGAAAGCATAAAGGATACGAATATGCCCGAACTCAAAACCCTACTCGCGACGCCCTTCAAACCGCTTTGGCCAGTTTGGAAAATGCTCAATTTGGCTTGTGCTTTGGAAGTGGATTGGCTGCAACTGATGCTGTAGTTAAACTGTTTAATCCGGGAGATGAAATTATTAGTACCAACGATTTATACGGAGGGACCTACCGGATTTTTACCAAGGTTTTTGAAAAATATGGACTACGATTTAAATTTGTTCCTCTTCATGAAAAAGGTGAATTGGAAAAGGCCATTAGTCCTCAAACCAAACTGATTTGGGTTGAAACACCTACTAATCCAACTTTAAAGGTGATTGATTTGCAGCATGTAAATTCAGTTGCCAAAGCCAATAATATTCTACTTGCGGTAGACAATACCTTTGCATCGCCTTACCTTCAAAACCCTATCGACTTTGGTGCCGACATCGTAATGCATTCGGTAACAAAGTACCTGGGCGGACATAGCGATACCGTGATGGGTTTTCTTGGGACCAATAATCCGACTTTGGCGGAACAATTGAAATTTCTTCAAAACAGTTGTGGGGCGGTTCCCGGCCCACAAGATTGTTTTTTGGTACTCCGTGGTATCAAAACCCTACATGTTCGGATGCAACGCCATTGTGAAAATGCCGGTAAGATTGCAGAATTTTTACATCAACATCCTAAGGTTGGTTTGGTTAATTATCCCGGACTACCAACTCACCCCAGCTTTTCAGTAGCAAAAGCCCAAATGAGAGGTTTTGGTGGAATGATTTCTTTTGTGCTGAAGGGTGATAAATTCGATGATGCCTTGAAAGTTTTATCCGGAACTAATTTATTTTCTCTGGCCGAATCCCTTGGGGGAGTTGAATCTTTAATTGGGCATCCGGCGTCTATGACCCATGCCAGCATACCTAAAGAAGAAAGAGAAAAGTCGGGGGTGTTCGACTCTTTAATTCGACTAAGTGTTGGAATTGAAGACGTGGACGACCTAATTGCCGACCTGGATCAGGCCTTGCAAAAAGTTAACTAAAAAATACCGATTTTTACATTTACGAATTCAATAACTATGACCGAAGATCAAAACCAATCCAACCAACTAAACATCGAACTTTCCGAAGAAGTAGCTGAAGGGATTTATTCCAATTTGGCTATTATAACCCACTCTCATGCTGAGTTTATCCTTGATTTTATAAAAATGATGCCCGGAGTTCCGAAGGCCAAAGTGAAATCAAGAATCTTGTTAACTCCACAACATGCCAAGCGTTTGCTGAATGCATTGAAAGACAATGTGGCCAAATACGAATCGGTTCATGGTACGATTAAAGCTACCGAAGGCAATAATCCACCTTTCCCAATGAATTTCGGTGGTCCAACAGCCCAAGCATAGCTTGATAGAATTCCATCCTGGCCCAGCCTAACAAAGGTTTATGCCTGTTAATGCCAATCTGATTTCATGGATAGCCATAGTGCTGGTTTGAAATTAGGTTGGTATTATTGTTCACATTGAAACTTCAAAGCCCTGTTCATGGATTGGAATCCTTGGCGGGTGTTTCCTTCCAGCATTGATTTCAAAAATCCTACCAACAAGCCTTGGAAGTTTTCTCCATGGATTAAGGTGGTACTTCCGTCAGCATTTTCGATTAATTGAAAATAATGCTCACCGTCAAAAATTCCCGGAAACAATAAATTCCCCAACCATTTAAATTCTTTCTCCTTTTCAAAAGCCAATACCTTGGGCTTAAAGGTCATTGGCTTTCCATCGGGTGGTTGAATTTTTACATGAATTCGTTTTCCAGGCTCGACCTTCCCTGTTAAAGAAACCAGAAAAGGATTCCAGTGTGGATACTGTTCAAAAGCCGTAAGAACTTGCCAAACCTTGGCTGTTGGTGCTGAAATATGAATTTGGGTTATAAGGGTATGTTTCATCGTTTATTTGTTTGATGAAGCAAATGTCCGCCAAGCCCAATTCACGGTGCTTGACATAAATCAAGAAATCAATGCCTAAGCTTTTTTCTAACCCGACTAAAAGTTTCAGGTGTCATACCTAGTAAGGATGCGATATATTGCAAGGGCACTTGGTTAAACAGCTCCTTATTGTGTTCAAAAAAGAAGGCATATCGTTCTTCGGCAGTCATGGAAAGGTGACTAAAAATACGGTCTTCCATGATGGTAAAACATTTGCCCAAGAACAATTTTTCCAAGGCATGCCATTGATGCAACTGCTGACCAAGGTTGAGGTAATCTGTTTTAGTAATTGTAAATAGTTCACAATCGGTTAAGGCTTGGATGGTCCAACGAGCCGGAGCATTAAACATAAAACTGCTGAGATCGGTGATGAAATATCCCGGTGAACTAATCCATTGGGTTACCTCCTTTTCTTCAGTTTGAACATAAATTCGCATCAATCCTTGTTGGATAAAACTCATTTTCAAGCAGGGATCACCGGTTTGTAAATAGTAATCACCCCGCTTGATTTTTGCTGGTTTAAAATACGAGGAAATGATCCCCAATTCCTCCCTCGTTACCTGTCCGAAATAGGTGCTGATATTTTGTTCGAGTGAAGTCAAATGGATATATGCTTAAGCTTTTGCTAAATTAGTCATAATGAAACCTACATTTCAAAATTTGCAATTCATCTTCTACTAATTTATAAATTAATCGATGTTCATCATTTATCCTTCTCGACCAAAGTCCCATGTATTTGTATTTCAAAGGTTCAGGCTTACTTATTCCTTGAAAGGGTGTACGTTAAAATACCTTTTATTAAACCGTTGATTCGTTGAAGCATTTTTTTATCCATGGATTGCCAATATAGATAATCCTCCCATGAAGTATCTACGAAGCAGATCTTCATTCGTCAATTAAATCCTTTTGAACCGATTTCTTTTTATTGAATTTCTCCAGGGCTTCATCAAGCCTCTTTTCATTGGCCTTCGATCTCAATTCATGGTTGGTTGCCATTTAAGCGTTGTATTCCTGCAATGACATAACCACCACCCCTGTGACGTTGCCTCTATTGATAATGAGGGTTTCAAAATCATCTGCCACCTGGTCCAAATAGGCTTTTAAATCTTTTCGAAAGCCAGAAATACTTGTCGTTAACATTTTAAGTCTAATTGTGTACAAATATAGGTACGTAATTCTACTTAAACCCATTCCAAAAAAAGCCAGGTCCTCCAACCCGGCTTTTTCGCATTATCTCATATCTCCCATCTCATAGCCCCCTAAGGCTTATACACCACATCCAAATATTTCTTCAGAATGTCACTCACCATGCCTCTAAACGGTAAGCTAGCCGCCATTCCGTAAACAGGTGCGCTGCCGTCTTTATTTCCCGGGTTCTTTTTCACATAGTCCACACTGTCCTGCAAATCTTTTACAAAGCGTTCTGCAACACCCGGTTGGGCATGGCGCAAGGTCACAGCAATATGCACACAAGATGGTTTATGAAGTCCGTTCAAGCTCCAATGACGTTGAGTCATTTGGTCCATCACTTCGTAAATATTCAAACTATCCGAAGCAAAAGCAACTACAAACAAGGGGTCACCCAATACTTTCAATTCCGGGATAGATTTTATGCCGGACTTAATGGTATTAGCGGCTTCTACTATTTGTTTGGTAGCATCAATATATCCTTGTTCACCCATGCTTAACATAGAAGCCCAACAAGCTGCACTTAAAGCACCGGGTCTGCTACCGGCCAGGGTTGGTGAAAAGTACAAACCGCCGGGCCATTCCGTGGCTGTGAAATATTGGTAATGTCTTAAACTTTCGCCACGGTAAAGTACCACAGAGGTTCCTTTGGCCGCATATCCGTATTTATGGGTATCTACACTCATGCTGGTTACACCTGGATTACGAAAATCCACCACCGGAACATTGTAACCTGCTTTTTCAGCAAACGGAATTACAAAACCACCTAAGCAACAATCGGTATGGAAACCTATATCGTTTTGCAAGGCTAAGTCTGAAAGTTCTTTAATCGGATCAATTGCACCGTGTGGAAATCCGGGAGCTGAGCCAATAATTACAATTGTATTGCGGTTGATGGCTTTTTTAACCTCATCTACTTTTACCCGGTAGTTTTCGTCGATACCTACCTTCACCATTTTTATTCCGAAATATTGTGCAGCCTTATCAAAGGCAACGTGAGCCGTGGTTGGGGCAATCATTTCCGGAAATTCTATGCCTTTTTCTTCTAATGCACGGTCGCGGTATGTTTTCATAGCTACCAAAATACTTTCGGTTCCGCCTGAAGTTACTGTTCCTACCACATCCTTTCCATCGGTAGTTTTTCCTTTACCAACCATGTAGCCAACCATCGAAATAATTTCGGCTTCCATTTTGGTCGCACTGGGAAATAAATCGCTGTGCAATGGATTGCTTTGGCTGTGTAAGGCATATACCTTGTTCAAGAAATCGATATGTTCCTGATCGCCATGGTAAATTCCTCCAGAAACGTACCCATCTTTCCAGCGGTCGCTTTCTAAATCGTGCATTTCCTGAATAGTTGCCAAAATTTTCTCGCGCTCTATTCCTTGTTTAGGCAATTCTTTGTGACGCTCGAATTTGTTATGGTATGGCTTTAGTGAAGCTTCCAAGGTGGCAGTGATGCCTTCTTGTTCTTTTTCGACCATTTTTCGAACAGATGGAATACTTTTCATCCGTCTTTCGATCCAACGGCTCATTCCGGGTGGAAGCCAACCCAGTTTTTCGGTGATTTTTTCAATGGTAGCAGACATATGTTGTTGTTGTTTATGGTTTCACGGCAATTCCCAATTCATTCAGTTGGTCTAAGTGAATAGGGGAGGGGGAGTCAATCATTACATCTCGTCCGGCATTGTTTTTTGGGAAGGCGATAAAGTCACGAATGCTATCGGCTCCTCCAAACAAAGAACACAAACGGTCGAATCCGAAGGCTATACCACCATGCGGCGGTGCCCCAAACTCAAAGGCATTCATTAAAAAGCCAAACTGGGCCTGGGCATCCTCTGGAGTAAATCCGAGCAATCCAAACATTTTAGCTTGCAGTTTTTTGTTGTAAATACGAATAGATCCACCTCCTACTTCTACTCCATTAATGACCATGTCATAGGCATTAGCTCTTACAGCAATAGGGTTCACATCCAATAAATGTTCATCTTCGGGCAGAGGCGAGGTAAACGGATGGTGCATGGCATACAATCTGCCATCCTCTTCGTTGTATTCAAACAGTGGGAAATCCAGCACCCACAAAGCCTTAAATTCATCCTTGTTTCTCAGGCCAAGGCGTGTTCCCATTTCCAAGCGCAATTCGCTCATGGCTTTGAGGGTTTTCGAACGGTTTCCGGTAAGCACCAAAACCAAATCGCCTGTTGCAGCGCCATGGGCTTCGAACAATTCGCGCAGTTGGGCCTCAGTATAAAATTTATCTACCGACGATTTCACTGTTCCATCCAAGTTGAATTTTACGTAAATCAGACCACCTGCACCTATTTGTGGACGTTTTACCCACTCGGTCAATTCGTCGATTTGTTTGCGGGTGTATTCGCTGCAGCCGTTGGCTACAATAGCCACCACAGTTTCAGCATTTTCAATCACACCAAATCCCACCTTCGGAAATTGAGGATATTGAAATTTCATGTCAAAACGGGTATCGGGTTTGTCGTTGCCGTAGTTTTCCATGGCTTGAGCATAGGAAATACGTGGTAATTCAGGAATATCAACGCCTTTCACTGTTTTGAAGAGGTAGCGAACTAATCCTTCGAAGGTTTGCAGAATGTCTTCCTGGGTAATAAACGACATTTCGCAGTCGATTTGTGTAAATTCAGGTTGGCGGTCGGCACGCAAATCTTCGTCACGGAAGCATTTCACAATTTGGTAATAGCGGTCCATACCGGCCACCATCAGCAGTTGTTTAAAAGTTTGCGGACTTTGGGGCAGGGCATAAAATTCACCTTTATTCATGCGGCTAGGTACTACAAAATCGCGTGCACCTTCGGGTGTAGATTTGATCAAAACCGGGGTTTCAACCTCAATAAAGTCTTTGGATGCCAGGTAGTTCCGGGTTTCCAATGCCATGCGATGGCGCAGCAACAGGGAGTTTTTTACGGGGTTGCGGCGAATATCGAGGTAGCGGTATTTCATGCGAAGGTCGTCGCCTCCGTCGGTGTCATCATCTATAGTAAACGGAGGAGTTTTAGCTCCATTGAGCAGGCTAACTTCCGATGCAATAATTTCCACATCACCGGTGGGCATTTTCGGATTTTTATTGGTGCGTTCGGCCACTTTTCCGCTCACTTGCAACACAAATTCACGGCCATATTGGCGCACCTGTTCGCACAATTGGGCATTGGTTTCCATGTTAAAAACCAATTGGGTAATGCCATAGCGGTCGCGCACATCGATAAAAGTCATTCCTCCCAGGTCGCGGCTTTTTTGAATCCAGCCGCATAAAGTAACATCTTGTCCTACGTTTGCAAGCCTAAGCTCGCCGCATGTATGAGTTCTAAGCATGGGACAAAGATACATTTCAAGCAACAAGAAAAGCCGTTCGAAGAAGGGAAATTGAATTTTATAAGAAAATTTAAGGGTCTTGATTTTACAAAATTCAAAAAGAAGGAGAGGATGTTTTGCCTGGGTTTTCTTCCGATTGTTTTGGCGGGCTCCCTGCCGCTATTGAGTGAAGTGCAGAATGAATGGTTCTATGCCGGCGGCAGGGCCACGCTTTCCACTTCAAGTCCTCGCCCGTTCTCCGCTAGCGCTGCGCCCGGTCTGTGGGCTTTCCGTTGCAATCGTTGCCCGGGGTGCTTCTAATAGGCAATGTGCGGAAACCTAGATTAGCATTCCAATAAAGATTCCGCCAATTAGGAATTGGATTCTTAATTAGCAAGAAAATGACTATAGGACGAGAAATATCCGCTAAAGTATAGGAGGCATTAGAGAAGTATCCTATTGTGGCTGTAATGGGCCTAAAGCAATCAGGTAAAACAACCCTTTGCCGAATGCTTGGAAATGAATATGTCTATGTTTACCTGGAGGATATTTCCTTGCTTGAATTTGCCAAAAGTGATCCAAGGGGCTTTTTAAATACTTACTTAAATGGAGTAATAATTGATGAAATCCAATAAGCACCGAATTTGTTTTCCTATTTACAAATTCTTAACTCGTTTATGCATTTCTAATTCGTAATCTGGGTTAATTGCTCAATACAGTATCTGAAATTGTTGAAAACCCACTTTTTTTGTTGAAAAGTAACCACATAAAGGTATTTTTAGTTTAATTCGCCCCAAACTCTTGAAAATCTTTCATCTAACCAGTGAATACCAAAACTGCTTTGCCTATTGCGTTGACTCCATTTAAGCTGCCCTTGCTCAAAAAAATGGGATTGCACATAGTGCTGGTTCTTATATTGGGAATGCTTGCGCTACCAGGCTTTTCCGTTGCTCAGGCAGTTTCAAGAACCATCGGGGTTTTAGACCTCACTACCGCTAACATATAAGGGCTTAACCGAAGTGAAGCGCAGCGGAATTTCGGCTTAAGCCTGTGTTGACAGAAGCGTGTCTAGTTTTAAAATACTATGGGGATTCTAATTTTT